>MAYW01000016.1 GCA_001723765.1 Candidatus Scalindua rubra | reverse complement strand
AAATCCAGTTAGAATTAAAGAGAGGCAAGGTTGAAAAAGAAAACAGTGCTTCGATTTCCAAGAAGATTTTATGTTTCCAATTAACTAAAGAAGAAGCAAATATGTTGGTATCGCAAAATGCGATACCATCAAAGGAGCCTGGGCGGGTATTTGCTATATGCTTTCACGGAACATGGAACGTTAATGGCTGCAACGTAATTAAAAGCCCCGTTGCAATACAGGCAAGTATAGCAATTGTAAGGACATTTACAAAGCTCCTAGAAATGCTTGCAACTCATAAAGAATTACAGAGAAAAATTGAAGCTATGGAAAAAAAGTATGACCACCAGTTTAAGGCTGTATTTGACGTAATGAGAAAATTAATAGGACCACCAGAAAAACCAAAAGGCAAAATAGGTTTTAAAAGCAACAAGTAAGTTTTTTTATTCTGTTGCCTTCCATCTAAAAGTCGGATTTTTCATCTTGACTTCAATAATATATAGATTTATTATCACATTTCAGTCTCATTCAATTCAAACAGCATAAAAACTATACCACAACTTTTGATGTGGATAAGTTATCTTAAATACAGGTTTATGCTTACAGGGACGTAAATACATGAACTTTACCTCTGCTTCTTCATAAAGTAGTAGTCTTGCTTTTCTGGAAATCATTATAATAGTGTTGTTATCCAGAAACTTTATAATAACTTGTTTAGGCTTAATAAAATAAATTTCATAAGGAGAGGTCACATTGGTAAAATTTGAATACACTGACAACTTTCTAAAGAGTTTATCAACTGATCACCAACGTCAAATTGAAGATAAAATCGCATCAATGGGCTTTCCTAGTTCCGTCATGGAAGAGTACTTGGATAGATGGTTTTTAAACTTTCGCGATATGGAAGAAAAAGAAATTGCCTTAAATATTTTTCTAGAAATTGATTACTTTAATGAACATAGGATCGAAAAATTACTTTTGACGTATAAAACAAAGATACACTAGTACTTGGTAGATAAAGGAAAAAACTTTGAAGATATTATAGTTGTTACACCAGACGGGAATGCTGACAGTGCAGATTCTCACGCATACAAGTTAAGGAAAGAGTGGGGACTGTCTAAAAAAGTATTCATGGACGCAAGTAATGTTGTAATAGAGGATAGTGGTGGAAAAATTTTACTATTTTTCAACGATACGCATGGCTCTGGAGATCAGTTTATTAGAGAATTTTCGCATTTAATAAAATACGTGGGTGACTCCAATTGTTTTATTCTATGCTATGCGCTTGCAAGAAAAGCCTTGTCTGTATTTCGAAAAGAATTTCCCAATATCACCATTGTTCCTGAATTGTCCACGCCGACTATTCACGAAAAGAATATTTTTACACTACAGCAACTTGAAAAAATTCAGTTGTTAGGCGACAAAGTTTGCCCCCCGCATCCACTAGGGTATGGTGATTGTGGTTTGCTTGTTGCTTATCATTTTCAATGCCCTAACAATAATTTGCCCATAGTATGGGCAGACGGTGATAATAATTCTTTTATTAATAGTGAAGGGCAAAAAACAGGCGGCTACCCATGGATCCCCCTGTTTCCTTATAAACCAAAACAAAAGTTTCAAAGCGATATAACTAAATTTTCTGAGAATGATTGCTTAAGTCTGATTAGAGGCATTGAGCAAGAATTTCTACAATGCAGAAAAGACGCTATTGGACGAACCAGAAGAAAAGCTATTACTCAACTATTAAGTAGATTGAATTGGTTATCTCTAGGTGACTTTTCATATTTAGATCTAAAAGTGAGAATGCTTACTCAGGCTTCCAGAGAAGCGAGAAGTTTAAAAGAATTTCATAATATCAACTTAGAAATTGAGAGGATTTATGAACTCATTTTTCAAATGCAGATTACTGAATCAGAAATGTATATCGCAGTCAATAATTTCGTTAATTGGGCCATAGATTTTTCACAATTAGCCGGTAATTCAGTTGAGCTAAACAAAATAATTAGCCGGCTAAATACGGCAACAAGAAAAATTGGTTTACTTATCAGAATAAATGCGAAATCTAATAATGTGAAGGAAAGTGAGATGTTTGCTTTGCGGGCTAAAGGCAAAAGGGCTATGGCAACACTGCTGCAAAAAAGAAGTGGAAGTGGGCAAAAGGCAAAACTCGAAATTAATAACATAAAGAAACAAGCATTAGAAGATGCCCAAAATGCTTATAACTTAAATGATTGTGCTTTGACTAAACATGAACTTGCACTGTGTCTGTTTGCTAATACTGCCACTATGGATTCTGATAAAGCAATACATGGGTTAGAATTACTTCATCTTGCGTACAAGGAAGGATCACCCGTTGCTGCATACGAGTTGACTAAACAGCTCAGAATGCGGCATAGAAATGAGGAGGCTATTTATGTTTTTAAATCAGTTGCAGAAAGAGATGATGATAGGAGGCGTTTTCACTCAAACGTATCTTTTTTCGCTTACGCAGTAATTGGGGTTTATTACAATACTAACGATGAGGAAAAATACAAGCAAGATGCGCTTCTTGCTTGTCGATGGCTTGACGAGGTTATTTCCTACGAACATCACACTGCTAAAGAAATCGTTGCTTACTGCAAACTGAAGTTAATTTGTGGGTTTCCTAAAAGTGAAGCATTTGCACCTCTTGAAATACTTAGACCAATGTCAACTATGGCATGGGATCAACTTGCAGATATCGCAAGAAAATTGGAGTTTGGCGACGATTCCATGGCCGGCGCTCTTCTCCTTGGCCTTGAAGATGCTTCTGTATGGAGCCAAATAGGAACGCTCTATTCAGATTTTACTAGCCAATTTGATAAAGCATTAGAGTTCTATGACCGTGCGATCCGGATTGATAAAAGGTGTCCAATTTATCATTTCAATAAGGCTCGTACCTTCGCATATAAACTTCATGACTACCACGCAGCACATACTGAGTTAATTGTTTCGAAGAGCTTAAAGCAATTTAGCTATGCATGGTATAAACAAAATCGTAAAGATTTCAATGAATTGAAATCTGAAATCCAAAAAAAAATCTAGTGCATATGAATTATCAGTATTGAGCCTAACTAATCAATCCAGGTGACAGGAAGGGGCTGCTGGGTGCTGACGCGGCTGGTCTCTCGCCCACGCCTGATTGCCACCGTTAGACATGTATCCTGAAGGGAGGATTCATCATGGACACCAAAATGAAGGAGCTGATTGCTGTTGGAGCATCCGTGACTGCAAACTGTGTTCCCTGTTTGAAGTTCCATTTCGCGAAGGCGCAAGAAGCAGGT
This sequence comes from Candidatus Scalindua rubra, assembly GCA_001723765.1. GTDB lineage: Bacteria > Planctomycetota > Brocadiia > Brocadiales > Scalinduaceae > Scalindua_B > Scalindua_B rubra. The sequence goes on along the minus strand of MAYW01000016.1, from coordinate 44,333 downwards.
GCGTCGGAAGATGAAGTGAGAGAGGCCGTACGCGTGGGCCGCATGGTACGAAAAGGCGCTGCCGGAAAGTGGGATGAGGAAGCGAAAAGTATCATTGGTCAACAAATGAACTCGGATTCCGTAAGTACTGGTACTAATAGGGACAGCGCCTATTTTAGAGCTTAGAGCTTATAGACTCGGTGGCTTATGAGCCTATTAAAAAGCAAATCTTGTAATGAAGGACAATGATAATTTATTATTACTTTCAGAAAAGGGTATTCTAAATTCTGATAATCAACCATATTCCAACGTTCCCTTTCAAAATGTACCGGTAGTTGCAGGTGATGTGTACCGGGACCAGGTGGCAGTTATTGTAGATAAACACGAAGTATGGACATTCGCTTCAGGGGAATGGCATCGGGTTGCAGACGCTGCAACCCGCTTAAACTGTATCCGCTGGACATCCGACAAGCAGTTATTAGTCAGCACTGAATCTGCCCGTCTTGCATGGCTGACCGACGGTACCCTCAAGTTTATTGACAGCTTTGATGAAGTACCGGAGCGAAAACTTTGGACGACACCATGGGGTGGTCCTCCGGATGTTCGTTCTCTGGCCGTCTCTAAGGATGGAACAATATACGCCAATGTTCATGTTGGCTGGATTGTTCGTTCAAGAGATGGGGGAAAGACATGGAAAAATCTCCGTGAGGGATTAGATATGGATGTACATCAGGTTGCGGCGCACCCGTCAAACCCGGCTGTTGTATTTGCCGCCACTGCAGAAGGGTTCTATTTAAGCAAAGACCTTGGGGAAACGTTTACTCGCCAAAATGACGATATGCCCTATCGCTATGAACGGGCTTGTGCCTGCTTTCCGGACACAGATGTATATCTGTTATCCACTTCCAGGGGGCCTCATGGATATGCAGAAGCAAGGGTCTACCGGAGTGAGGACGAGGGAATACATTGGAAGCCGGTGAATGGTTTGCCGGAAGGAATCAACAAAAACATTAATACTTTTCAAATAATTATAATCAGGGATGGCAATGCCTGGTTATTGTTACGGACACGTCTATATATGAGACCAATGATTATGGAATGAATTGGGAGAAAGTGAGGGATGATTTTCCAGGATTGTTCGGCGCTTTGGTGATACCGGAGAATTGCAGAATAACATAGTAGAAAATAAATAGGACGCTGATTTTCGCAGATGCCCGCCCGACAGTTTGTTAGGCAGGTGTACATATAAAAAAAGAGATGCATTTCAACACGTTGTCCAAGAATTGTTATTCCTATTCCCAATCGAGTTGGAAATGACATTACTTGTTCCGGAACCTTAAAATTCTGCAAAGACCCATAATTATAGATTCTGAAATAAATTCAGAATGACAAAAATGGTGCTTTTGCTTATTCTAGGACAGCCTGCCGACACTTGACATAATACTCCACGACCCATTATCTCGACCCCTTAATCCCTTAATAGACAAGCTTTGTTTTGTTGGATTTCGAAGATTCCCGTTTTTTAGAAAAAGAAATGAATTTGAAATAATTCAGCAGACTCATTTAATTCCTGCTGGATAACTAAATGTTTCATCTGTAAATGCCTTATATGAAAATGCCATTAAGGCCACGAGGCCCCAAATTAATCCGATTACGACTCCAATATCAATTATACCACGCCAAGGTTGGGGTTGCATCCGTATAAGAACAATCAAACAAATAATACCGGTAGTTAAAGAGATGGATAATATTTTTTGTCGTAATGGAGCACAAAAGAATGACATACAGAAAAACGGCGCTAACAATGAATGAATTAAATTCGGATTGTTCCTTAAGTACAATGCACGAGCTGCAACTCGAGGACAAAATCTCTTCTGAAATCCTCGATATCCTTCGGCATAACCCATGAAAAATACATTTATTAAAATTGCTGTCCAATGATGCCAAAATAGTTCATGATTATAGAGATCAAGAGCATATGGTGTAAGGCGGTAAATTGCACTACCAAGTAAACCCATAATTCCTGTTATTCCCCATAATGCAGCAAATATACCCATCCTAATCCTTATAACTATTTACCACGAAAAATTGATTTTGATGTGTTAATTATTTTACCCTGGTTCATCTTAAGTTTATTTCCTTAAATCTGAAACACAACAGATTAACCTATTACAGGACCAATTAAATTTACCTAAACCTAACATTCCTTTTATATTATTGCAATCGAATTGAAGAATTTATTCTTTATTATTTTCACTTGCTATAAAAGGAATTTGGGCCAGCGCCTATTTTAGAGCTTATAGACTCGGTGGCTTATGCGTTACGTTAGTCAAAATATTAATTTGACAAATGTTTGTTTCATCTGATATAGCTCAAATTAAAGTATCAAAAAAAGCTGGGCTAAAGACAAAACATATATAATATGATTTAGACTTTGACATATTCATAAAAAAGGTTTATCATTTGAATATAAATATCATAAATAATAAGGGAAATTTTAACCTTTTTTAGTAGGGAGGTCGAAGAAATGGTAAGTGTAAGAAGCGGGACGTCATCTCTAGCTTATGCATTAATGGATATTCCCTTAATACCTATTGCTATGATGATTACGGCCAAAAGAACTGCTAGTGGTGTAATCAAAGGAGGGATCAGGGAAGGAATCAAAGGTGGACTTAAGACCGGAATTGCAATACGAGAAACTGCAAAGGAATTATACGACGAGGCAAAGAAAGAATACGAAGAAGAAAAAAAAGAGGCTAAAGCAAAGTCAAAGGATTAAATTCAGCTTTTGTCAAGATACAATCCCCCTTGATCCCCCTTTGTTAAAGGGGGAAAGAGGGGATTGTTTATTGTACTTCCTCTGAACCCGCCTTTTTCATGCTGTGACGAATCATAGTGCGGAGGATAAAACTCCTGTTTGCACCACCCAGAAGCTGAATCAAATTATCATAAAGAGCCGGGTCATTAATAATTGCCCCGATGGAACCTTTGCCTTCGGCAATCATCCCTGTTACGGTTTTCAAGTCCTCTGTTGCCTGTGACAGATTGTCAAGTATCTTACCTTTCTCCTCGTCATATAGAATGGCATGCAAAAGCCCATCACCAGTCTTTATCTGATTTGTTATCCTGTCAGCTTCCTTTGATAAATCAGCTATCCTGTTTACAAAGGCTTTATATTCTTCATCGTAGATTAAGGCATTCAGCAGGTTGTCACCCTCTGCAATTTCCTGCGTAACCCTTCTCAGGTTTTCGCTGGTTTTTGAAATATTATCTATCAGGTTCTTTCCTTCGGGTTCGTAAATCAGGCTGTGAAGCATTCCTCTGCCTGTTTTGATTTCTTCAACGACGGTCTTTAAAGATTTGGTGGAGTCGCTTAATGTTTCAAGAAGTTTTACCTCTTCAATTTTTTTCAGGTTTTTGTACATAGAATCTACGACATTTATGGTACTCTCAAAGACCTTGGAATAATCTGGTGGATCAATACCTTGAATAAAATCCCCTTCCTTGACCATAGAGCTATTACTGTTTCCCATTGATACCTCCACGTAGTAGTCCCCTGTAACAAAACTTAGCGATTTTATTGATGCGACTGAATCTGTTCTTATTCTGTTCTGAACTTTTCTTTCAATCTGCAGTACTACCTCGAGCTTTGTTTCTGCCGGATCTTGAGGCATATTTACGCTGACGACCTTTCCAACCGTAACACCGGACAGCCTTACGGGCGCCCCGGTTTGAAGCCCCATTACGTTAGAAAACGACGTGTAAACAGTAAAAACTTTTTTAAAATATCCTCTTTCCGTCCCAAGTACGAAGATTGCTATAGCAGTTGCAACCAGCGAAAAGAGAACGAATAATCCGGCACGAAGAGCAGCAGCTTGTTCCTTTTTCATATAAATTATTTCACTTTGTTCAATAATTTATTCTGTTTGCAGAGCAAAACAGGTATAATTGGTGACCATTAGTCACCAATTTATTAATAGCGACTTCCTGCTATAAAGTCTCTTATCACTTTTATCTCAGAGTTTTCAAATTCATCCCATGTACCCTCTGTAATAATTTTTCCTTCAGAGAGCATTGCCAGCCTATCAGTAACTTTTTTAACACAATGAAGATCGTGTGTAACTACGATTGTGGTTATTCCTAATTTACTTTGGAGACTGAGTATCAATTCGTTTATCTTTTCGGCCGTAATAGGATCGATTCCAGTGGTAGGTTCATCATACATTATAATCTTTGGTTCGACTGCTATAGCCCTTGCCAGGCCTACCCTTTTTTTCATTCCACCACTGAGTTCGTCAGGCATCTTTTCTTCTACTCCTTCAAGTCCTACCAGACTAAGTTTTTCTCTTACTTTTTCCTTAATCTCTTTTTCTTTTAGCTTCATGTGTTCAAGAAGGGGGTATGCTATATTCTCGTATACGGTAAGTGAGTCAAAGAGGGCTGAACCCTGGAACAGTATTCCTATGTTTCTACGAATCTTTATTAATTCTTCCTCTTTCAGAGGGATAATATTTGTACCCATAACTAATATCTCACCCTTATCGGGTTTGAGTATTCCGATTAATTCTTTTAAAAGCACACTCTTTCCAACACCACTACTTCCTATTAGAGACATTACCTCGCCCTCTTTAATGCACAGGTTTATACCAGAATGTACTTTTTGACCATTGAAGGCCGTGTGTACGTCTTTTAGTTCGATGATGTTTTTACTCATTAGAAAACTAGAAAGAATAACTTTGTTAAAAAGAAATCAGAGATGATTATGAGCAAGGCAATAGTTACGACAGTAATAGTTGTTGACCTTCCGACACCTGTAGTACCTCCAGTTGTATTAAGTCCAAAGTAGCACCCTATCAGTGCAATTATAAATCCAAAAAAGGCTGTTTTGCCTATACCGCTGCAGAAGTCCGAAATACCGATGGTCCACCAAACCGTATTAAGGTAATATTGATATCCCACATTTAGTTCTAGCATAGCTATTATCATTCCACCAAAAACCCCAACAATGTCAGCAGCAACGGTTAGTAATGGCACCACAAATATCGCTGCAAAAATTTTGGGAGATACCAGTTTCTTGATGGGATTTGCTCCTAACGCCCTTATAGCATCTATTTGTTCAGTAACTTGCATAGACCCAATTTCTGCAGCAATTCCTGAACCCATGCGTCCCCCCACCATAATTGATGCAAGAACAGGAGCCATTTCACGTACCATTGATAAAGATACAACGGAGCCTACGTATAATTCAGCTCCGTAATAGCGTAAGCCATAAATAGTCTGTAGCGCCAACACCATACCCGCAAAGAGCGCTATTATGCATACTACAATTAGTGACTTTACTCCTATGTTGTCTGCCTCTTTTATTATAAGATTAAAATTAAAGGGTGGTTTAAATATTCCGATGAACCCTTTATAGGCAAGTATGGACGCATCTCCTACGGCCATAATAAACTTTTTGCTTTTATCATCGATATTTAACAAGAGTTCCTTCATAATAAATTAGTTCACTAATTTATAAATTCAAAACTTTCAACAACTCTTTCAAAATCTCCTAAAGAACTGTCGAATTTTTCAGGTACTGACCAATATACAATGTCGTGAACTAGATCGTTTACATTAATGATATAAGCGCTAATTTTTACCTTGAAGTTATCCAATTCACCTTCTAATACTATATTTAATACTCTTTGGTTATTGACGTAAACATATTGTTTATTGACAATATCGTTTCTTTTTATACCAATGAAAAGTTGTTTGTATAACGTATCTAATGTAGTTTTATTAGTGTCCATGGGATGTGAAATAATTGCAAACATGGCGTTACTTTCTTTATTTCGCATAGCAATATCTTCCTTATTAATATTGACCCTTTCCCATGATTCATCAGGAAGTGTAATCTTGTAAAACCTTTGAGAATTTAAGAATTTATTGTCAATTATTTGTGTAGATTGGCAGTTGTTAATTACCAAAAGAATGAAAGATATTATTACCCATTTTTTGTCTTTCACTATCTTCACTTATAATTACTTTTCACCTGTTAAAGAATTTTAATAAATCTAAATTTAAGTATTACAGTTTGATATTTTTATGTCAAACAAAAAGATTTAATGTTTTCACCCCCTTAGATAACTTTTAATGTAATCTTTGACTGTCTTAATTCTTTTTGTTAGATAGAGCAAATTGTTCGTTGATTTTTCGTCGTGGCGAATCCAACACAAGGGGGCGGACAGGAACGCTCTATCTAACGGGGTTTACACATAGCTACCATTTTAAATCTTGAAAATTGTGCAGACTAATGTGAAAATATATTTTTATACAAATTATTTGAATGTTCATGTTTATTTATAAAAAGGGGGAATTATGATAAGTGTTGATGAAGCAGTGCAGATTGTTCTAAAGAAGGCGAAAAGACTGCCATCCAAAAGATGAAACTAGAGAGTTCACTTGGACTATGTCTGGCCGAAGGTATAAGGTCAGATTTAAATATGCCGCCGTTTAATAGATCTGCAATGGATGGATATGCTGTGATTAGAAAATATAAGGTTCGGGTTCGGGTTCGGTTCTTTTTGCTTTTCATCGTCACCCCATATTTTAAGAAGTTCTCTCGTCAAGCTGGAATAATCTTTTGCACCCTTTGATTGGGGAGAAAATGAAAAAATATCTTTATTTGATAGCTGGGATCGATTTAATGGTTCGTTCCGGTTTATTTTCGTGTTTAATATCTTTTCTTTGAGTGGCGCCAGTTGTCTCATTACATATTTGTTACTAGACGCATACTTATAATTGAAAAGAGTTAAAAGTATTTTAAAATTATCAAAAGATTCACCTTTTATGTTGGGAATGATTTTCAGCAGATCTGCGATTCCGTCCAAGGACCCCCTTGACATTTCACATGGGATTAAGATAAAGTCAGATGCCTTTATGGCATTTATTGCTAAAACTCCCAATCCTGGCGGGCAATCAATTATTATATAATCGTAATCTGATTTAACAGGTTCAAGGCACCTTAATAAAAAGTCCTCCCTGAAGAACCAATAGGTTCTATAGAGCTTTTCTATAACATCCACTAAGTGAGTGTCTGAGGGTGCTAAGTCTAAATCACGCCTTTTTGTACGTATTATAATGTCTTTAATGCTTTTATCATAAAATAACGCATATAATTGTTCATATTTTGTATTAAAAATATCCTGTAAGGTTTCCTGTTCTGCTCCTATATGTATGCCAAGCCCACGACTTGAATGTGCTTGAGGGTCTGTATCGACCAATAAGACCCTTTTACGGTTTATGGCAAGACAATTTGACAGATTAATACTTGTAGTGGTTTTTCCAACACCACCCTTGTTGTTTATGATGCTTACAATCATTTTTTCTGCTGACAACTTTATTGTTAATTATATGTAGTATAAAGTATTATAAAATAATAATATAATAATATCATAAAGGAATATATCTTTAAATTAAGTATTTTGAAATTATATAATCATAACATCAGCGTTATTGCAAGGAAAAAATATATTGTTTAGAAAACCTTTTTATATAAACATCCTCCTTTCTTTTCTTACAATCCTTCTTTTTTCATTCTCATTTCCATCACCGAGTATAAGTTATCTGGCATGGATTGCTTTAGTCCCCTGGTTCTTAATAATTTCAACTGGATGCAAAGTAGGGTGGCTTTCATACTTAATTGGCACATTATTTTTTGTTTTCAATCTATCATGGCTTCGATTTGTTACATATTTTGGCTGGTTCTCGTTAAGTCTTTATTTGGCACTCTATTTCTTTGCTTTTGGCATAGTTTCGTACTATTTGCGCAGGAGATTAAGACTACCCCATATCTTTAATGTCCCATTTGTTTGGGTAACCTTTGAGTATTTAAGATCATTTCCATATTCTGGTTTCCCATGGTTTTTTATGGGACATAGTCAATATTTAAATCTTCCCTTGATACAAATTGCAGATGTTACGGGTGTTTATGGTATATCATTTATTGTTGTTATATTTAATGCAGCCATTGCAGATTTGATAGAACAATTATGGTTTAAGGGAAGTTTCAAATCAGGGATAGATTCAGTCGTTTTTTCTGGTAAAAAGAGAAGATTATTTTACTTCACCATAATTATCCCATGTCTTTTACTATTTTTAGTCTCAGGTTATGGTTATTTTAATTTGAGAAGTTACAAGTCTTTGCAAGATGGTCCTGACGTTTGTGTTGTTCAAGGGAATATCCCACAAGGTGTTAAGATTAATGCGAATGAAAAACAGCGGGAAGAGATATTGATGAAATACGTAGGCTTATCACTAAAGACTCTAAAGACTGCTGGAAAGGAGATTGACCTTATTGCCTGGCCAGAGACTATGGTACCAGGCATCCTTAATATTGATCCAGATATTCTTGACAGAAAGATTGATAGATTGTCCAAGGAATCGGTTCAGAAATTAACAGATGTAACCTCTGCTAATTTGATTTTAGGAGGTACAGCTATTGATGTAAAAGATAATTTGCCATTATATTTTAATACAGCTTTTTTTTTGATAGGAAAGGAAAATTTGTAGATCGTTATGACAAGATGTATCTGGTACCTTTTGGAGAATTTATCCCTTTTGAAGGTTATTTTCCGTTTCTTACCCATTTGGTACCTTATAGTGTAAGTCTAAGTGGTGGCAAGAGGAGAACTATATTTGAACTTGATACAAAAAAAGGTGATAAGGATTTTAAATTTGGAGTAATAATATGTTACGAGGATACTGTTGCACCTTTGGTAAGAGAATTTCGGAAAGATGGGATTGACTTTATGATAAATATTACAAATGATGCCTGGTTTTGTGACAGTTCTGAATTAGATCAACACTTGTCAGTGATGGTTTTTAGGGCTGTTGAAAATCGGATTTGTATTACACGCGCTGCTAATAGTGGCATTTCTTCCTTTGTTGCACCAAACGGTGAAATATATGATTATTTGGATATGAATGGAAAGTATAAAGAGATAGACGGAATACTATGCAATAAAATCAGATTCGTAGACACGGTGAATACCTGGTATACAAACCATGGTGATGTGTTTGCAATTTCATGTTTATTAGTAACTTCTATACTATTTTTGGTAGCTTTGGCAAGGAGAATTTTCGCTTGACTTTTAGATGGGTGCACGTATAATCGCCTCCGTAAGCCTATGTAAAAATTTAGCTTATATCCAAAGCTCAAAGAGGATAAAATTGAAATTATGCACCCTTTAGATTACTTATTAGGGATAACTTCTACGGATATGGGTATAGATCTAGGGACAGCGAATACGTTGGTATGTATTCCTGGTGAAGGCATTGTGTTATTTGAACCATCTGTAGTTGCTGTAAAACCTGGGACAAATAAAGTCTTACTAAATGGAAATGCTGTAGGACAATCTGCCAGGGCTATGCTCGAAAAGGCACCGAGTAGCATTTCTGTTATTAGGCCAATGAAAAATGGTGTTATTGCCGATTTTGACATTACCGAAGCTATGCTAAAGTATTTTATATTGAAGGTGCATAAAAGGAAATGGGGGGTGAGACCAAGGGTTGTTGTTGCCATTCCATCTGGAATAACTACTGTGGAAAAAACGTGCAGTTGTTAATTCCGCGGAAAGGGCAGGTGCCAGAGAAGTTTATTTAATATCTGAACCCAAAGCAGCTGCGATTGGAGCTGGACTTCCTGTTGGAGAACCGGTAGCGAGTATGATAGTTGACATCGGAGGCGGTACTACAGAGGTAGCTGTTATATCATTAGGAGATATTTTTACACATGATAGTCTAAGGGTTGCAGGTGATAAGATGGATGAGTCAATAATTCAGTATGTTCGTCGTACTTATAGCCTTGATATTGGCTTTAGAACTGCCGAAAGTGTTAAGGTAGAAGTTGGTTCGGCTTATAAGTTAGAAGAGGAAATTACAGCAGAAGTCAGAGGACGTGATGCCATAGCAGGGTTACCAAGATCGGTAACCATTACTTCTGAAGAGATGAGAGAAGCGCTTCACCCAACAGTAGAATTAATTCTTGATGCTATAAGTAAGACGTTGGAAAAGACGTCTCCAGAATTATCTTCTGATTTGTTGACTACAGGTATGGTTATGGTTGGTGGTGGCGTAATGCTCAGGGGTTTAGATAAACTAGTTGCAGAAGAAACGGGACTTCAGGTAAAAATAGCAGATGATCCAATTACAGCGGTTGCAAGAGGAGCAGGCATTCTTTTAGAAGATCTTGATTTGTATAAGGATGTTTTATGGGATAAGGAACTTGAGTCTTGATTTAGGCAGATTTCCGAAAGGGTTTTTACTTTACATTCTTATTGTAATATCCATATCTCTTTTAGTCATACCAGGAAGTGTTTCAAATCAAATCAAAGTAACTGTTGCTTCTCCCCTCGCACCAGTACAAAAGATAATTTTTCAGACATTGAATTTTTTTCAAAATAGATTGAAAAAAATAGCATCAATATCAGAACATGTTGATGAAAAGGAAAAGCTGGAAAAAGAAGTTTTCGTCCTCCAGAATAATATAATTAAACAACGAAATCTTATAAACATGCTTACGAGGAAGCTAGAAACTTTATCGGAATTTAAAAAGAATGCGGATAGCAACGAAAAGCCACTAATCGCAGACATTATTGGTTATGATGCTTCAAACTTTAGAAGAAGTGTTATAATTGATGTTGGGAAGAAACAAGGCGCTTCATCTGATGATGCTGTAGTATTTGGAAATGCACTTGTAGGCCGAATATCAGCTGTAGGAAATTCGTCGAGCAGAGTCATGTTAATCACTGATCCTGCATCAAATGTTCCATCGCGATTTTTAGAATCAAGGGCACAGGGAATAGTCCAGGGAACGGCTAATGGCACATGTATAATGAAATATGTCCCGAGGCAGGTAAAGGTGGATGAGAGCGATAAGGTTATTTCATCTGGTATTGGGGGAGTTTTCCCAAAATCTCTATATATAGGTAACGTTGCTGAGGTTAAACAAAAAAGCGCAAATCTTTTCAAAGATATTAAGATTGAACCGAGAATTGTTTTTTCGAAAATAGAGCATGTGTTAGTAATTAAGAAAAACAAAAAAGAAAGTATCAAGGAGTGAGCATTCCAAGATTTAATGATATTATTTATCAGTAGTGTCCGGTTAGGTTTTTGCATGCGCTGCTTTTGTCATACCCGAATGCTTCCCCGTTTTCACGAGGACAAGCTTATCGGGTATCTAAGAGGCTCGTTCATCCTAGATTCCCGCTAAAAAAATGCGGGAATGACAGCTTTGGGGCAATAAATAAAACACGCAAAAACCTAACCGGACACTACTGATTATTTATAGAAATACAAAGAGATCCTCATGCCATGGATTTTAATAATAGGCATTATTTTATGCATATCACTAATTCAAACGACCTTATTACACCATATTAGCGTTCTGGGTATCCAACCTGACCTCTTTATAATCTTCCTTGTTTTTTATTCATTGAATTCTAACCTCAAACGATCATTTCATGTAAATTGGGCAATTGGTCTTGCTAAAGATTTTTTCACTGAAGGTCTTTTTGGTTTAAATCCCATATTGTTCGTGATTGTGGGACACCTTATTTCAATAATTAAAGATAAAATTTTTGGAAGGCATTTAATAACACAAATTTTAGTTACGTTAATAATTTCAATAATATATAATTTATTATACTTTTTTATATTGTCAGTATCCTTAGCATCGGTAGACTTATTACCTACGGTATGGAAATGTCCCATAATCGCAATTTACAATTCCTTAATTGTTTCTCCGGTATTCTGGTTGTTCAACAGATTCTACTCTTCGATTAAGTTTCCATTTTTAAACAGAAAAACAAGATAATGTATAAGAAACGCTTTAAAATATTTTTTGGAATAATATTAATTTTATTCTTTGTAATTTTTTGTAGATTGTTTTATGTCCAGATAATTGAAGGTGGGAAATTCAGTGGTATGTCTGATAGTAAAAGAATACGGACTATCAGCATCGACACATTAAGAGGAACGATATACGATAGAAATGGTTTGTTGTTAGCTGTAGATAAACATTCTTTTGAGCTTACGGTTATGTATAAAAAGCTATTTGATGCTTACTTGTGTTTTAAACAAAATATATTACCTAAGACATCTGAGGTTAAGAAGCAAAAAATAACTCATGATTTATGTAAAGAGTGTCATTTTGATGACGTATTGTGGGCGGAAAAAGTAGTTAAATTTCTTGAAATTCCATATTTAGATGTCTTCGAAAGATCAAAAAAGATAGTGGAAAAGGTAGAAAAAATTAAGCATGGCGTTGAAAAGAGAAATAAAAGGAAGCTGCGCATCAAGGAAGAGATTGTACCACATTCAATAATATCGGGTATACCATGGAGAAAAGTTGCAAAGTTCGAAGTTGAGATGCAAAGTTTACCTGGTGTACAGATGGATACTAAACCTGTAAGGTGGTATCCACAGGGTGATTTATCGCCTCACATAATAGGTTATGTAGGCAAGTTGGATGAAGAAGAAATACGGAACTATAATTTTAAGAAAAGATGGTTTGATGGTCTGGAGCAAAGTGATAAACTAGAATCAGAATATTTTACTCAAAAGGCAATTTCAGTGGATACCTTAGTTGGGAAAAATGGGATTGAAAAGGTATATAATTCAAGATTAATGGGTATACCGGGAGAGAGATTTGAAGAAATAACCCTTGATACAATGCAGGTTAATAAACTTATCCTGGAAAGGCCGTCAACTCCTGGAAATAATATTTTTTTGACCATTGATAGTAGAATACAAGATATTGCTGAAAAAGTTCTTGGGAAGAGAAGGGGTTCAATTGTAGTGATGAATCCGTGGAATGGTGAAATCATTGCGATGGCAACCTTTCCTAGATATAATTTAAATACTTTGAATAAGGACTACCTAACTCTTAGCAAAAATCCTCTTAAACCCTTCCTTAATCGGCCTATACAAAGTGTTTTATCACCAGGATCAGTCTTTAAAATAATTACGGCAATTGCGGCGCTTGAAGAAAATAGAATAAATGAAGAAACCCACTTTGCATGCTACGGATCATTAAAGGGAGAAGGAGGTAGATTCCGATGTTTTTCAAAGTATGGTCATGGCTTATTGAATGTTGAAGAGGCAATACAATATTCATGCAACGTCTTTTTCTTCGAAGTAGGAAAAAATCTAGGTGGTTCTTTATTAAAAAAGTGGGCTGATAAATTTGGTTTAGGAAATATCACGGATATTGATCTTGCTTATGAAAAGAAGGGAAATATACCAAAATCTACGTCTATGGCCCAGACTATAAATTTATCCATTGGTCAGGGAGAAATGCTGGTAACGCCTATACAGGTTACCAAGATGATTGGCATAATTGCAAATGGCGGGTGGTACGTCAAACCACGTATTCTTCAAAAAATAACAGATTATAAAGGTGATATTTTACTAAAAAATAACTTTGAATCCACGGAGAGGATAGACATGTCAGAGAAGAGCCTGGATATTATTAAACGTTCATTGCGAAAAGTAGTGACAGTCGGTACTGCGAAGGGTACCGGTTTGAAAGAGTTACGTGTAGCCGGGAAAACAGGAACAACAGAGACAGCACGTGAAGATGTGAACCATGCATGGTTTGTTGGGTATGCTCCTTTTGAAAACCCGGTATACTGCTTTACTGTTGTGATAGAGCGTACAAAAGGTCATGGTGCTGATGTAGCAGGTCCAATCGTTCAAAAACTTTTAACACAACTTGGGTTTTAAATATTTTCATTTTTTGCACCGCAAAGCCGCGAAGAGCGCAAAGAAATAGTTTTTATCTTTGTATCCTCTGCGCGGTGCTGTGTATGTCTGTATCGGCCTGCGATTAGCTAAAGATTATTTTCTTAATTTTGCCATTAGGAGTGTAATTTTGGATTCCCTGCCTGCCCGACACGCTTTTTGGCGGGCGAAAGCAAGATTATACCTCCCCTTCTGGAATCCTCCCGAAAGGGAGGGTAGATTAAGGGTTGATGAGGAATTTCCATTTTAAGTCTTTGAGACAGTAGGGGCTCAAAATCTTGAGCCCGTACATGAGACTTTTATTCTCCTCGAAAAATTATTTGCTTTCAAACTGGAGATTCTTCGTTTCACTCAGAATGACAAGGTGTGTCAACATGTCATTCTGAGGGAGGATACGACCGAAGAATCTAATTTAATGTCATCTAGGAATTTCAATGTTTGTAATGCGTTAAAATAAAAACCTAAAAAGTGAAATCCAGAAAGGAGTTAAGGGTTCTGCCTTTTAATTTGTATGATACGCGTAGTTAGTTTGCGAAATTTTGATTGGCTGATGTTTTTGGTAATTTGTTTATTCTTGGCTATAAGCTTTTTCTTTGTATGGAGTGCTTCATCAGAGATGTATGCTTTTAAGCAAATAATTTGGATAGGTATCGGGTTGGGAGTTTTTTTCTGTTTTGTTAATATTTGATTATTTTTCAATTGGCAGGTACTCATATATTTTTTATTTAATAATTCTCTTTTGTTTGTTTTTAGTTTTGTTGTTTGGCAAAACAGTATACGGAGCAAAAAGGTGGTTAATATTAGGGCCCATTTCTATACAACCTTCTGAAATTATGAAGATAGTCCTTATTCTAGCGCTTTCAAGGTATTTTATGGACAAAAAGAATGTTTCTAGATTTCGTGATATTATCTTTCCGTTGGTTTTGACGATCCTGCCGATGGCATTAATTATTATACAGCCAGATCTGGGGACCAGTTTAATCTTATTACCTATCTTTTTTGCAATTATGTTTATGGCTGGTACCAGGATTAAATATATCCTTACAATCATATTTTTTGGTTTAGCTTCAATGCCTCTTTTCTGGTATTTTGTACTTAAGAGTTATCAAAAGGTGCGGGTATTGAGTTTTCTTTGGCCTGATAGAGCGAGCAATTGGGGTGAAGGCTATCATAGGATACAATCATTAGTAGCAGTTGGTTCCGGAGGCAGCTTTGGAAGTGGATGGGGTAATGGTATACAAAGTCAACTTAATTTCCTTCCTCAGGGACATACAGATTTTATTTTTTCAGTCATTGCAGAAGAATGGGGGTTCTATAGAAGTTGTGCAATCCTGTGCCTTTATCTGATCTTTCTTGCATGTAGTATGGGTATCGCTTTAAAAACCAGGGAATCTTATGGCAGGTTAATTGTAACAGGTTTTACGGCTATGTTCGCTACTCAAATACTCATAAATGTTGCTATGACAATAGGACTTATTCCAATTACGGGTTTAACATTACCCTTTATTAGCTATGGGGGCTCCTCTTTAATATCATCATTTATAGCTTTATCGTTTATGTTTAATGTGAGGATGAGAAGCAGAGTAGCATTAGCAAGGGATGAGTTTTATGAATAATATTCGTAGTTATATTGAAGATAGAATATTGCCTTTTGTGGAAACGCCCGGACAGTATATAGGAGGTGAATGGAATTCCATCAAAAAGGAAAATAACAATGTAGATGTTACAATTGCGTTGGCCTTCCCGGATACTTATGCAATTGGGATGTCTCATCTGGGTATGCAAATTCTATACGGTCTTTTAAACGAGCGTAGAGATACGGCTTGTGAAAGAGTATTCGCACCATGGTATGACATGGAGGTTGCTTTGAGAAAACACGATATACCCTTATGCTCCCTGGAAACGTTTAAGCCTTTGAGGGAGTTTGATATTATTGGTTTTTCACTCCAATATGAGATGTCATATACAAATGTGCTCAATATGCTCGACCTTGCAAAGATACCATTGAGAAGAGATGAAAGAACTGAAAAAGACCCCTTAATCATTGCAGGTGGTCCTCTGGCATTTACTCCTGAACCAATGTCTGATTTTATTGATATTTTTTTTGTTGGTGATGGAGAGGAAAAATTACCTCAATTTATCGAGTGCTTTAAAACGATTAAACATACAAGAAATTTGTCAAGAGAAGAGAAGATCGTTTCGCTTGTTAGAGATATAAAAAATCTTTATGCTCCTTCTCTTTATGTAGTGACCTATAATTCTGGCGGCGTTATAAATAGAGTTGAACCAAGGCTGTCCGATGTTCCTCCTGTCGTGCGTGGTGCGTCAATTAGCAATCTCGGAAAGGCATATTTTCCAGAAAATCTTATTATTCCATATGTGAAAACTATTCATGATCGCATATCAATTGAGGTTATGCGGGGCTGTACACAAGGGTGCAGATTTTGTCAAGCAGGGATGACAAAGCGACCAAATAGAATTCGTTCAGTAGATAATGTCCTGAATTTGTCTGAAGATTGTTATCTTAATACAGGACATGAAGAAATATCACTGGGTGCATTATCGATAAGTGATTATCCGCATCTTAAAGAATTGATGACACGTATGGGTACAGTTTTCAATCAGAAAAATGTAAACATATCATTTCCTTCCTTGAGGATTTCGGATCAATTGACTAAGTTACCTTTTTATCTCAATACTGTACGCAAATCTAGTTTAACTTTAGCACCTGAAGCAGCAACGACAAGGCTTAGAAAGGTGATCAATAAAAATATATCAAACGAAGACCTTTTTGAGGGAGTTAAAGAGGCGTATAAAGAGGGATGGAATCTGGTTAAATTATATTTTATGGTTGGGCTTCCTACAGAGACAGATGAGGATGTTGAAGAAATAGCAAACCTGGCTTACAAGGTTTCAAGTCTCAGGAAAGAGGTTAAGGGTTCTTTTGGGAATGTGAACATAACTGTTGCACCTTTTGTTCCCAAGGCTCATACACCTTTTCAATGGGAACCAATGATTTCACTGGAGAGAATAAAAGAGATTAAACGCATAATAATGAGTAAGATCAGGCATAGAAGAATTCGCGTCAAATTCAACAAGCCGGAGAGGAGTATACTGGAAGGTGTATTTGCACGCGGTGACAGGAGGCTGGGAGATGTGATCCTTCAAGCCTGGCAGGACGGCTGTAAATTCGACGCATGGGATGATCATTTTGATTATGATAAATGGAAAATTGCGTTTGAAAAAGTGGGTTTGGATGAAAGATTTTACTTTTGTAGAGACAGAGGTGAAGACGAAACTCTTCCATGGGATCATATTAGCAGTGGTATTATAAAGGAATTCTTGCAAAGTGAGAGAAAGAAGTCTTTTGAGCAGGAATTTACTCCTGACTGTTTTACTGATGGTTGCCCCGATTGTGGTGCTTGTGCAAGATCAGAGCATTATGTAAAAGCCTGAATGTTTGCCTTGGCTCCAGATTTAATTTAAAAGGAAACGGGACTGTTTTAATTTGGTGTGTGATGGGTTAAGACTTTTGAGAATATGACGATAATAAGGATAACTATAATATGACAGACATATCAACTAGTGAGTGAAAGGTATATGACACCCACAGCTTAAAAAAGTCTTGACGCTTTGTTATGAAAGTGATATTATTTGAATTCTTACCAACAAAAACCTCATTTAGACTAAATAAGCCAAATCAAATTTAACTCGAACCTCGAAGAAAAGATTTATGATATAATAAGTAAAACATAGAAATAATATGAGTAACGAAAATGAAATCTATAAAAATGCTCCTCTTGTTGAAACAGTTTTCGAGATAAGATTTCCAGGAGAACCGTCCATTGAATGTAATAGGGATAAATTTTATGAGAAAATTAGAAGTGATTATTCTATGGTTTTAGTTTCCAGCTTTCAAGCTGGAGCTATTGCTGCACAACCGCCATACAGGTTTGAAAGAGAAGATGGCACAAGCGGTGTTATTATGTCTATCAACAAAATATCATTTTATTGTAAAAAATATGAAGGGTTTAGTTTATTTAAAAAAGAGACGATGAGAATATTTTCTATTTTTAGAGAATTGTTTAAAGTTGAAAAACTAAAAAGGACAGGACTACGTTATATAAACATTATACCTTTCACAAGAGAGAAAAACATTATACCTATTAAGAATTATCTAAATATTCAAATAAAGTTGCCAAAATCTATGTCAACAGATTTCAAAAATTTAAGTATGATTTTTGTATCTCAGACTGAAGGTGGCAATATAACAACACGTATTGAACCTGTAATTTCAGAGAATCAAACAGAAGAGGCTATAATGCTAGATTTTGATTATGCCAAGGAAAAAGATTTGAATTTTGACTCAATAGATGCATATCTTGAAGAAAGCCATAAACATACAAAAGATTTATTTGAAGGATTAATAACAGATAATTATAGAAAAGTAATGCGTGGGGAGGTTATATAATGAACCCTCAATTAACTGAATACGCTTATGATATGATAAAAGAAAAAGCGGAATATATACCAGAAAACTATAGTATCTCTGGAGACTCAGTGGTTGTAACATCCCCCGAAATTAACCCAAGAGAAGATTTTAGCCAGCAGAGAAAGTATCAACCGGCACCTATAATGAGACTGAAAGAAGATACTAGAACGTTTTATCCTTCTAAGCCTATATTAGTAAATATTTATCGTGATGGAGACTTATTTTTTGCAGAAAATGAAAATCTCGTAGTCTGTGGTACAGGATATACCAGCCAGGAAGCCTTACGAGATTTATATCTCCATATTATATATTTTTTTGAGTACTACAAAAAACTTGATGAAAGTAAACTTACAGGAGATGCTTTAAGATTAAAAAAATATATCAGGACTTACTTATCGAGGAACGATATGCAGATTGAAAGAAGAATAATAGAATCTAATCTTCCATCCAAAGGTTTTGTCAGAGATGATAGCACACACCACAGATATTTTCACCATGAATATCAAGGAAAGAGAACCGGTAAATATACATATACATCTCATGGGGCTAAATTTAAAACTTATGATGTAAATCTTCTCAAAAGAATGAAAAATCAGTTAAAATTAGACAAAACTAAGGAGGTTTTCAATTTATGTAAATGCCCAATTACTGGCGATGATTATAATCAAATATTGATAGATAAAGGCTTGTTAACTCCTTAATTAGAAATTATATCCCTACAAACCCTTCCCTTCCTTCTTAGAATCTTCTAATTGTTTTTCCCTCTGCATTAAGTGAATATGAAAATAGCAAGATTGATAATGATAGGATGATAATAATTCTCATTTTATATAACATCTTAACAAGGTTTTAATGGTCGCTGTCCCTAATATAACCAATCCTGTGGTTAGTGCTTGTAAAAGTCAACCAAGCTTGTATTATTAAGAAAAGTTTCCGTAGGGTAGCTAACCATGATCTATAAGTCGGAAGTACACCATATGCTTTAGGAGTTTCGAAGGATAGATAGGATTCGCTGCAAGTTATGATGGAAATCATTAATCATCAAGGAAGGTGAATATGTCGGAATTTACTCATGCTGGGGGTATTGTTATTAGACGCAACAAGGGGACACTTCATTACCTAATTGTCACTGCAAAGAAGAATCCTAAGCATTGGGTTTTTCCGAAGGGACATATTATTGTCGGTGAAACACCTGAACAGACGGCTAAGCGTGAAGTATTGGAAGAGACGGGAGTAGAGGCAAAAATATTAGACTTCGTTAATACAATTAAATTTAAAACTCGCGATGAAGCTATAATGGCGAAATTTTATCTTATGGAATATATCGCAGAAAAGGGAGATGCTGAGGATCGTGAAAAACGCTGGTGTACCTATGATGAGGCATTAGATCTGTTGTCTTTCGAAGAAACTCGCGATCTTTTGCGACAATCGCAACCACTGGCCCACAAATTAATCTAAAACAAGGGTAGGTTTATAAAATACAGGGATATATCAACCATCAGGCAAGGGAAAATCGGCCATGAAGACCACAGAACTTTATGTCGAACAGGTATTGATAGGTTTTTTTGTTATAGGCATTGTTATACTTCTAGCTACGCATGGTTCACCGAATATCGTTTGGGACACAACAACCTTGAAAGCAATCGTGGGGAGCACTGGATTACTTGCCATCGCATATCTGGCTGGCATTGTATATGACCGCTGCGCGGATACATTGCTAAAAGACATTGAGCAACATAATCGACTTAGAGTAGGCCTCAAAGACATAGACTTAAGCAATTCAGTATTAATTAGTGACCCATTTCCGGAGCAAGACATTCGAACCAAAATTCTGGCAAAAGGGTCTAGTATAGTAGAATATTTAAATTATCTCCGTTCTCGTATGCGTCTCACACGCTCACTGGCAACGCTTGTGCCAGCTTTGGGTCTAATCTGGGTTCTTTGGGTTCTTAACGAATTAAATGAAGACGATACCAAATGGAAATATGGTACGTTGGTAATCAGCCTGGTATACGGCATAGCCCTGATGTGCAAGATATTTGGATGGACGTATAAGCCTCCAGAGACTTATGAATTGAAAGAAGTTAACAATTACATCAAAGAACACTGTAAAAAAGATGAAAACAAACTCACGCTTTTTAGGAAAACAATTCTCTTTGAACCAGTTTACTGGGGCATCTACGTCCTGACTATATCGGGATGGATCTTTGTATTGAAATATTCAGGCGATAATCTGCTTTTATTGATACCTTGTGCAAGTATAGGCCTAACTTTGTTGATCGGTTGGTGTTGGTGGAGAATCAGTAGAACGTTCTTTTCACAGGTATGTTCTGTAATGAAAAATCCAAATTTATTCAATTAATAAACAGAAAAGGGGAGGGATGCATTGAATGTTGGTTGGTGTACAGATGATAAAGGATTAGAATGCCTTACATTTGATGATATACGAAAACTTTTACCTCCAGATCTATCAGTTGCAAATAAATTTAGGAGAAACTTGAGGTAGAAGAACCAGTACTGAATACACCTCAGGGTAATTGGTGAATCTGTTATTGTGTTAATATACCTTCACGACAGTCCAATACAAAATAGGTATAGATATGTTTTGTGGGAAAAGGTGGGACTCCTGATTTAGTTTAGAAGGAAACGGGACTATTTTAATTTGGTGTGTGATGGGTAAAGGGAAAAAGTTAACACTTGCAAGTAGGAATTGAATAATCTTTAGTCAATTTAGCAAGCCATATTCCCCAATCTCATCTTTAAAAACACACAATTCATGTTTTAATTATGGCAATGTACAATAATAAAAGAAAGGTATGTTATTTGCTTATTATTTTTAACAAACTTTTACTTGTTTTTTTCTTGAACTATTCTAAAGTATTCCCGATAATTATGATAAATTGTTAAGCTCAAAAGAACATTCCTTAATTTATCGTTCATCTACCTACGGTAGAAGGCGCTCGGGGGCCGCTCTTGCGAGCGGTCGCTGCTATTTTAGATCCTACTCTCGTATTTACGTCGCAAATCTTTTCTTTTCCATACCTCCACATAAAAAGCTCTTATCCAAGTAAATATTATAATGATTTGGTTTTTTTAAAATATTACGGAGCATATAGAAATACATCTTATAATAAAATGAGTCATGGCTTCCCTGATTAAAATAGTTATGATTCAGTTTTGATTTATCATCTACTACAAGACATCTGAAATTTAAAGATGATGTTTGAAAAAAATAATCAACTAACTTGAGATAAAAATCCATGCGAGAATTGGATACCTTGCCCCACTTTAGTTCACCTCGCGCATTGTGTTTACTTTTGATTGCACGTATTTGCCTTGAAATATCCTTCACTTTTTCAGTTGAGCTCCAAATACCACCAATAACCATAATTGTTTGTTTATCATTTTCGAGATGACAACTTTCATCACAATATATGTTGAATGTTTCGCTCATTTTATCCTACAACCCCTTCCCTTCCTTCTTAGAATCTTGTAGTACCTTCTCTTCCTACTTCTTTTCTCTTTTAAAGCAAGGATTGATTTCATTTTCTGATCAAAGATAGACATGATGAATTGAATCATTTGTCATTTTGAAAGATTTGACCCCTGCCCCCCTGTCCCCTCTCAAATCGGTTCAGTGCAGGCATATACAACTCTCACCATGACTGTCTTAGACAGTCTAACACTATCCACGACACTTGTGCTGGTTCAATCTTGCAAAGCTGAGCTTAGCTCTGTAGATTGAACCATAATTTAAAAATTCCCTTTTATGTGTCAACTATTGTTGAATTGTGTAAAGAATTGTTTACACGCCTCTTACTATTTATAACATAAATACTTAAGTCAGAAATGAAGTGTTTCTGGGATATTATGTTGATTTTAATAAACATTCTTTAATTTAAACTCCCTCCCTTCCTTCAAAAAAAATTAAATTTTATAGTATTCACATTCCATTACTTATAACAAAAATTATTCTGTATTATCCACTTCGGTATAAAAATTGTGTATATAATAGATTAGAAGTATACTCAATAACCGTAGTCTTAAAAAATCTATGCCTTATCTTTTTTTTAATCTAAAATTCGAAATAAATACTAAAAGTCAATCGTTGAACGGTTGCGTACACGCCTGCCGGCCCGACATCGTTTTGGCGGGAATGACTAAGTCGGGCAGGGCTGGAAACGGCTATCGTTGATCGTAAAGAAGCAATATACGAATTAAGAATGAAGAATATCGAATAACGAACAATGAATAAAAAATAACCAATAACCAATAACTGTCTCTCTACTATCTACTTGTCCTGAACCATGATGGTGCAGAGTAGTTAGTAGGGTCAAGTTAGTAGAAGTTAGTAGTTAGTAGGGTCACACCTTGATTAGTGATTAGCCGAACAGGTGTTGATCATTGTTGATATTTTAATCACTAATCAAGGTGCGACTCCTCGACCCCTGTATGTCGAATGTCGAGATGTGACGGATTTTTCATTATAATTAAATCACTAATCAACAGGATGTCCGAGAATCAGCAAAATACCTTTCCTTGTCATTCTGAATTTATTTCAGAATATGTAATTATAAGAAGAGCTTTAGGGTCAGACCTTGAAAGCAGAATATACAACTACATCTATTTCTTTTTGCTTGGCAAGCATATTCTATATTCAAGGTCTGACCCCATTACATGACCCCATTACAGACCTCTCAATAAGTGGTGAAGGTTAGGTTATAAAAAAAAGGGATGTGTCCCTATTAACCTTCTTAAAAAGGGAGGGAAAAATGAGATTAGTTATCTTATTCTATACCCCGTTTTAGATAGGACAATAAGCCTTCCCTTGAAAGATTCATCATGATAGTTCTTAAAAAGATTGTCTATGGCATAAAAGATATCATCTAATAGTGGAGGATGAATCCTTATAAGGATTATACCAAATAGATTTTGTGGTGGATATCTAAGAATGTCTCCAAAGTGTTTGTCAAATGTGAGAATAGTTCTTTTTTCTCTGAGTGCTAAATCAACGATCTTATCATCCGCTGCTTTTGCTTGAACAGTTTTGACATCATGACCTGATTTGCTAAGATACGAGATAATTGGGGGAAATAAGTTTTCATCAGCAAGAAATCTCAATGATGGATTGCCTCTTCAAATGGGATGTATTCTTGATCTTTAATAAGAGAGGCGGCGTAATGGAGACACTCTCTTATATCGTCCTTTGTTATGTTTGGATAATAATCCCTTATAATTTCAACAGGTGTTAAGCCAGATTCAAGGAGTTCAATAATGGTATACACCATAATCCTTGTTCCTTTTATGCATGGTTGACCATGACATATATTAGGATTAACTTCTATTCGGTTATTCATTCTGTTTGCCTCCTTCGTTAAATAAAATATATCAATCATAGCATGAGGAGGGAAGGAAGTCAAGGAATGGAAGGAGGGAATTATGAGATTAAGAAGTGGTTTTAAGTTTTGTTAACTATTTTAGTACTCTTACACAATCTCTAAAAAGCAAATTTTTATCATCTTATTCAGGAAAGGAGACACATTATGAGAAATCCGATGATGAAAAGTCCGATTGGACTCGGATTGGTGTTCTGTTTTGTTCTGGCGGTATCAGCCGTACTTGGAACATCTGCCTACGCAGTTCCAGTATCTTTCACCGACGACTTCAATGACGGCAGCGATAAGTTGACATTCGCTTACGACCAAAACTTTAGCGGTTCGTTTGTCACGGACTTTAGTTCCATGGTCACCTTATCGTCGCTAGGCTTTAATGCGACCAACAGTCATTTGTTTTTCGGTTCATCAGGGGTTTCCAGCACGTCGTTTGATAACCTTTCCGTCAATGTCCCAATCCCCGAGCCCACAACCGTTGCCCTATTTGGAATTGGTCTTGCTGGACTTGCGGGTGCAGCAGTGAGACGGAGGTTAAAAAAGGCGAAACAGTAATAGCACAAGTCTATAATATTATTTCAATCGCTGGGGGCATATTAATTGCCCCTTTTTTATAAATCAATTTATTCCTATTCCTTCACCCCCAGACTTTTAAATAAGACACATCCCCTTTAATCTTTTATTTCTATCCTGGACTAGTCATACCTGAGACAAACTGGGCTTAGCGAGGCAGAACTAAATAAGTCATTTAATCATTAAATTGAATGATGAGTATAGAACATCGAATTATGAATATCGAATTTTAGAATTTCATGCCTTAGGCAGATTCGCCGTGGCGAACATAATTCAATATTCAGCGTTAGATATTCGTTATTCAGTACTAATAAATATTTTACTAAAGCTTTGAGCCTCTATCCTGCTTTACTACATGAATACCATTGAATTTTATATGCTTCCCTGCTACTCTTTATAAAAATTGCATCAAGGGCAGGTAGCCACAACCTTTTCATCCTTCGTAGTACTACGGAGAACGGGCAGGTTGCGTAACTTGCTTAAAATTAATAAACCGATTAGATGGGTGTGAAACGCAGGCTGAAGCCTGCGGCTACAACAATATAAAATCGTTCAATTTATATCTTAAGAAATAAACTTAATGCAAGTATCACTAAATGATATCGACTTGTCATCGGAAAAACACGATAGGTTTTTGTTTAGTTATGGACGGGATTTGAATGTGACAATGGATTCGATAAGAAAGGTGGGATTAATTAATCCTGTGATATTAAAGAAAAGCCGAGGTTCCGATGAGGCGTATACTATTGTATGCGGTTATCAACGTATCAGGGCATGTCAGAAATTAGGGCTAAAGAGTATTGAAGCAAAGATTATAGAGGGGCTTAATGACGAAGAAATATTGTTGTTAATCCTTCATGATAATTTATCCTCAAGGGGATTTAATGAAATAGAAAAAGCAATCGTTATAAAGAAGTTTCTAGAGTTGGGTTATTCTTATGACAGATTAATGTCTGAAATAACTCCGCTTCTTGAAATACCGCCTAACAAGAATGTATTAGACAAATACCTTGCACTTTTAAGACTTGATAGTGAAATAAAAGACCCTGTAGTCAGGAATGAACTGGAGTTGGAAAAAGCCTTTTTACTGATGCCTCTTGATGATGTTGAGAGAGATGTTGTCTGCAGTGTTCTCTTTAGAGAATCAGGCACTAACGTAAATGAGGCAAAAGAAACAATTAGAAACCTGCTCGACCTTAAGCAGATAAAGCAAAAAGGAATAACCGAATTGTTATCTTCAAGAGAAATTAGCGACATACTCTCAGATAACAAGTCCAATAAGAGACAAAAGGGAGAAAGGGTTTATAAATTAATAAAGTCTATGCGTTCTCCTACGATCAGCAAGAAGGAGGATGAGTTTGATAAATCATGCAAAGAACTGGGTCTTGATAATGATGTTCGTATCAATCATTCCAGGTATTTTGAAGGAGATGAAATCCGGATAACTATAAAGGCTTCTAATGAGGAAAAGTTGAGGGTCAATATAGAAAAACTCCTTTCAAATATAAAAAATGGAACGTTTAAGAAAATCTTTTCTATATTTAAATGATTCTTTTGGAGGGGACGCAGATGAACGCAGATTATCAGGATTTTAAATACAAAGAACTAACCGAGAAAATTATAGAAATTTTTTATAGAGTTTATAATAAGCTTGGCTATGGTTTCCTTGAAAAAGTTTATGAAAATGCAATGATGATTGAATTTAAGAAAAAAAATATTTCCGCAGTTTCTCAATTTGCAATAAAAGTGCTGTATGAAGATGAAATTGTGGGTGAATACTTTGCTGATATCTTGATTTCTAATAAAATAATTGTCGAGATCAAAGCTGCTAAGAACATAGCAGAAGAGCATGAAGCACAATTATTAAATTATTTAAAAGCAACTGATATAGAAGTTGGACTTCTACTTAATTATGGCCCTAAACCAAATTTTAAACGCAAAGCATTTGATAACTTAAGAAAATAAGTATCTGCGTTTATCTGCGAAGATCGGCGTCCTTTTTACACAAAATGCAAGTAGGGAGAAGCAATATTGATAGTTTTAGGTGTTGATATTGGAGGTACTTTTACAGATTTTGTATTTTATGATGGAAAAGAATTAAAGATTAATAAAGTCATTTCAACACCACATAATCCTGCCGAAGCTGTGTTTAATGGAATCAATGGAATCAAATCCCTCAAAGTGTCAAAAGAGCATACAAGTATAGTTCATGGTTCTACCGTTGCAACAAACGCACTCCTTGAGAGAAAAGGGGCAAAGACTGCATTGATTACCACAAAAGGATACGAGGACGTGATTGAAATTGGTCGACAGACGAGAAATACTCTTTATGATCTCTTCGTGTGTCGCGAATCTCCCTTAGTGCCTGAAGAACTAAGATGGGGAGTACTGGAAAGGGTTACGGCAATGGGTAAAGTCTTGGATAGGATAAAGAAGAGTGATTTAAGAAAGATGAGAACTATATTAAGAAAGAAGAGGGTTGAAGCAGCTGCGATATGTTTTCTTTTTTCTTATAAAAATCCTGCAAATGAAGAGGCTGTGATGAAGGAGATGAAGCAGTTGGGGATTCATGTCTCTGCTTCTCACAAGATATTACCTGAATATCGAGAATACGAGAGGTTTAGTACTACCGTAGTAAATGCATACGTTTCACCTGTTATGTCAAAATATATAACCTCACTGGAAGAAGGTCTGGGAACAAATAATATAAGGATAATGCAGTCGAACGGTGGTAGTATTTCTCTCAGGAGTGCTAAAGAAAGGTCTGTTAATTGTATTCTTTCAGGGCCTGCAGGAGGCGTAATCGGAGCGTCAAGGATTGCAAAACTTGCTGGTATAAAAAAGATTGTATCATTTGACATGGGTGGAACTTCAACAGATGCTTCTCTGTGTGATGGTGATCTGCGCCTTGCTACGCATACGATTATTAGTGGGATGCCCATAAAAATTCCTGTAGTTGACATAAATACAGTAGGAGCAGGGGGTGGGTCTATTGCATACATTGACCCTGGCGGTGCTCTCAGGGTAGGGCCGCTGAGTGCTGGTGCAGACCCAGGTCCTGTCTGCTATGGCAAGGGGAAAGAATTAACGGTTACTGATGCTAATCTTTTTCTGGGACGAATCATTGCCGAACATTTCCTTGGCGGGAGGATGAAACTTAAAATCGACAGAGTTTCTAAATATATGGAACTATTTGCAAAGAAATTAAAGATGAACCCTGTAAAAGTTGCAGAGGGTATCATAGATGTTGCAAACGCAAATATGGAAAGGGCCATAAAGGTAATTTCCATTGAGAAAGGATTTGACATAAGGGATTTTACCCTGGTTTCTTTTGGTGGTGCAGGCGGACTTCATGCATGTGAACTTGCAAGTTGCCTTTCAATGAGACGTGTAATTGTTCCTAAAAATGCAGGTGTGCTATCTGCATTAGGAATGACTGTTGCTAATATCGCCAAGGATTATTCGAGAAGTGTGCTTTTAAGGGTGAAAAAGAATGGTTATGAGAAACTCATAGATTTATTTAAGCCATTAATATCACAGGGTGTGAAGGAAATCATTGGTGAAGGTATTCGGAGGAATAGAGTAGAAATAGAAAATTGCGTAGATATGAGATACGTAGGTCAATCTCATGAACTTACTCTACAATTTAAGAAGAGTTTCATAGAAGATTTCCATAATCTACACAAAAAGACGTTTGGCTATGCAAACAGGGATTATGAGGTAGAAGTAGTAAATATTCGAGTAAGGGTAACAGGAAAGACGAAGAAGCCTTCACTGAGAAAGAAACCAAAAGTTCCTTCAATGAAAAATCAAAAAATTGTTAAAAAAGTAAAATGCTTTTTCAGAGGTAGGTGGTTGAAGGTAGATGTTTATGACAGGAATAGAGTTCAGACAAGTTCTCGGATTAAGGGTCATGCGTTGATATTTGAGGATTATTCAACAATATTTGTTCTGCCAGAGTATGTATGCAACATTGACGAGTATGAAAATTTGATTATAGAAAAGAGATAAGGATTATGCTTAAGCCTGTGTTGCATAATTTACTATAGTCACCATTCCGTGATTATTTAAATTATAATTAATTGACAAGGAAATTAAAAAGAGTAAGATTTAACATTTAATACAGTAATATAAAATTAATATTAATAATTTCAGAAAGGAAATATAAATGGCTACAGCCAAAGCGCGTCATATATTGGTATCCAGTAAAGAGGAATGTGACAGGTTAAAAGACCAAATCGTAAATGGGGAGGACTTTGCTGAGATAGCAAAAGAACATTCCCAATGTCCATCAAGGCAGAAAGGAGGAGATTTAGGGGAGTTTAGCCCGGGTCAAATGGTCAGAGAATTCGATCAAGTCGTTTTTAGCGAGGAAGTTGGAAAAGTTCATGGTCCCGTCAAGACCGATTTTGGATATCACCTTATAGAGATCACGAGCCGTACAGATTAAGCGCCTACATTTTTGGGTTTCCGACGAGTGAGCTCAAACGCTGGGTGTGTAAAACTAAAAAATCAGCCGTAAACAGGCAGATCATTATCGTCTAATATGTGTGTTGGTTATTCGATAATGTTTTTTTGACCAATGCACAATAGTTTAGAGAGGAAAAAAATGAATATATATGTTGGAAACATGTCTTATGGTATTACGGAAGATGTGCTCAGGGATATTTTTTCAAAATTTGGCGAAGTGACAAGTGTTTCAATTATAAAGGATAAATATTCCGGCCAATCAAAAGGGTTTGGTTTTGTAGAAATGCCGAAGCAATCTGAGGCTGAAGAAGCCATAAAGGCCTTAAATGAAAGTGAAGTGAAAGGCAGAAATATCAAAGTTAATCAAGCACGTCCCAAGGAAGATCGTCCGAAGCGCAGAGCGAGATATTAAACCTAAATCAGAAAGCTGCAGTGGACGTACGCCTACAGTGCGCCGCTGGACATAAAATTATGCTCCTAAAGCTTATCCTGCATAAATTTATTAATCACCAATGTTGACAGTTTCCACCCGCACCCTCAATATCTTAGCTACATTCGTTTGGTATGTTGGTGGCATTGTGCTGCTGCTAAAGGGAGGCAGTCTGCTTGTCGAAGCACATTCACTGAAACCGGAACAGAACTGGCTCTGGCTCGCCGCTGTTGCCGGACCCATCATTGGCGGTTTAAAGGCAAAATTTCTTTTCAGTAAAAGTTGTCAAAAAAATTTGGCTAGAATAAGCGCCCTGGATCAACCAAAAATCTGGCAATTATTCAGGCCGGGTTTCTTTGCGATCTTAGTCGTTATGATCCTGGCTGGCGCAACCTTATCCAGGCTGGCACACAACAATTACGTCTTCTTAATCGGCGTTGCTATAATAGATCTTGGCATTGCTATCGCTCTGTTAGGGAGTAGTTATGTCTTTTGGAAACAAAAGGCAGTTGTGAAATAACGTCTGCTTATCAGAGAACCGTCATTCTTATATCTGTCAACCATATGGCTTTGCGGACAGGCTAATTCTTACGCTCCTGCTTCGATTAATTATTCTTCTAAATATTGTTAAGTATCGAGATAAACTCATTCAATTGTACGATAATCAATTGACAAAAAATAATAATTATTAAAATCCACATTTGTTACACTAATATAAAAAGTAGTGTTATTAAATTTTGGAGGTATTTTATGGAAGAGATGAATATTAAAGATGAAGCACGCCGACTGGTAGATCAATTACCGGAAGGTTCTACGTGGGATGATCTTATGCATGAGATTTATATTCGACAAGCGATTGAATCCGGTCTTGCCGATAGCAAGGCAGGGCGAACTACTGATGTTGGACAAGTGCGTAAAAAATATGGTCTTTCAAAGTGAAGATCCATTGGACAGATACGGCACTTGATCACCTTTCTGCAATTCATAATTATATTGCCCAGGATTCAGTAGATTATGCTAAAAGGGTAGTTGACTGTCTTACAAGACGATCTCAGCAGATAGGAGCTTTCCCGCAATCGGGAAGAACTGTTCCTGAGTTCGAGTTGGAACAAATACGAGAAGTTATAGAAGGATCATTTCGAATTATTTATTACATTAAACCAGATCAAATCGACATTCTTGCAGTAATACATGGTGCCCAACAATTTCTTATCGAAAAGAATGACGTCTCTTAAATCACATTAAAGCCAAAAATCTGGCAATTTTTCAGGCCGTGGTTTTTATCTCGCCAGGTGATGTAGTATGCGTGGCAACAATTGCATTCATACTGACGGGGATAGTGTAAGGTGTGTGGATATCTCAATCATGCCGGTGATACATCACATTTAAAATTTTTGTTAGATTTATTTGGTATAATGAAAAAGCTCACCTGGCATGAACAAAAAGGATATTAACTATTACAAAACAAAAATTTTAAATGATTAATAAAGAATAAGTAAAATTTACTGATCAATTGTGTATTTTTATTAAACACGGATTTTCATACAGATTAATTATCCCTAATTTTAGGAGGTGGTCCATAGCCTGAATTTGAGTTTTCTATCTTCCAGCCAAGGTATTTTGACATTTTTATACCTTGAGATAGCTTCCATTAAGATTTGGATATGTCTCTTCTTTTTCATTTCAATTATAATTAAATCTTTTTCTATTTGGAATTGACCTCCATTATTAAAAAATTTGCTATTCAAACTTCCTGATGTTTCATTTTCAAAACCAATAAGTTCCTGAGCCATTATTCGATAAAAGTTATGAGCGGCTACCGTCATAGTAAGATCGAAATCCACTTTGACCACTATTGACGAAGACAAACTATTGAGATGGAAAAACTCTATTTGCTCCGAGATGCCTTTTTCTACATTCCAACGCTTTCCATATTGTCTTATGATTTGCGCTGCCGTCCGGTCTCTGTCGTTGGTGATGATAAATGCTTCTTTTTCATGACCATTGCCCGATACTATAATCTGCCTAAAATAACGACTTGTTTTGTCAAGGAGGATTTCCGACTCGT
Source organism: Candidatus Scalindua rubra (assembly GCA_001723765.1). Taxonomy (GTDB): domain Bacteria; phylum Planctomycetota; class Brocadiia; order Brocadiales; family Scalinduaceae; genus Scalindua_B; species Scalindua_B rubra. The sequence continues at coordinate 13,146 of MAYW01000016.1, read as the reverse complement.
GGACCTTTAACCTCTTATGCTTACGACTGGGACCTTCCACTTTAATATTCTGCCATTCGTCTTCCTGAATATGTTGTAATTCCGATAAAAGTTTTTTGCCTCTCCGGCGAAGAGTAATGAATTTTATATTATCTATATCAAGCTTTTCAAGGTTTTCGTATGTGGTAAGTTTAGAGTCAAATATCAAACAGGAAGGTTTCTTTCCATTTTCTTTCCAAAAATCGACAAATTCTAATATGCTTTCCGGTTGATTACGATGTTTCACCTCAGCGTCTGAATAACAAAATATACCTGTATCTGGATCTTGACAGAGTAAGGACAATACGCTCTTTAATCTTCTACCGTACTTTCCTGACCAGTTATTCTCCAGAACGCTGGAATCACCCCAATGAGGAATGGCCGTAAAATCCATATTGATCTGACCCGTTAACAGTTTTAGTTTTTTCAACTTGCGAAACATTTCAGTCAAAAATCTACGGTTCATATGCCGGTTGGTCCGATAGGAGTAACTGGATAAGGTTCCATCTTTGGGTAAAACATTAAGGGCACCGAAAAGGCCAAATCCCCTGTCCATTGCCCACAAATCATCTTGACTATAACGATTATGACCCGCAAGTTTCAAAGCAATGAAGGACAATACGTTCTGAACGCGAGACAATTCGGACGTTTCCGGGTAACCAGCGGCTTCAATCCATTGATCAACTCCGAGCCTGGCTAAAAGGGGCAAAAACGGCAGAACTCCCACTCCCCTTTCGGCGTGGAATATTTGCCCGCTGTCGCTCATCCAGTCGATTGAACAGCTTCTCGGTGCTTTGACTATTTTAGACGCTTGGACTTTTCTTTCAATTTGAGTACGTTTAGCCAGACGGGCAAAACCTTCGCCCTCTAATACACGATAAATATAATCATGAGAGACTATATGGCCTTCAGTATGAAGAACACTTTTTATATCCAGAATTGAATAGTTTTGTTTTCGCAGTTGAATTATTTTTTCTTTTAGTAAGGATTTACCGGCATCCGGTGTTCTCCCCGAGGACTTTGTTATAAAAAAATTGCTAGAATCTAACTGTCTGCTTTTTAGGATACTAATAAAATCACGTTTCATGGCGTTAATGCTAAAGATGGAGTAACCGAATTTTTTGGCAACCTCTTTTGCACGAGCTTTTTCAACGCATAATGTCCTCAATGCCTCATATTTTCTGTGAGTAACATGGGTTGGTTTTAAAAAGAAATCCTTAAATTCATCGCTCATGCATAATAGTATATATTATCTGAACAATAAATCAACAATAAAAAGTTATTTTTATTTAATTGTCTAGTCGGAGTTTAAGTAAGCCCTTGAATAACCGCCATTTACAAGGGTTTACTTAATTTGCATGCAGGAATACAGTATTAACATCATAGGTATAATTCAGGTATTAACACCTATTATTCAGTTAATAACCCCTAATTTGATATATCCACAGGCTTTCTGATAATGTTGTAACACGTTGATTAAAATGGACTTGCGTGATATCATAACATTTTAGAGAATTGTTTGAGGTCAAAATTTAGGGGTAATTAATCTGTATGAAAATCCGTGTTAAATCTAAATTATGAGGCTGAATTAATTTCAATTTTGTGAAAGGAGGTAAATAAAAAATGACAAAGGAGTTTTGAAGATTACTTTGCCAAAGAGCGCAAAAGCTCAAGAAAATTTGCACAAGATCGAGGTAAAAAGTGAATGATAGTAAAGATTCTTAAAATGAGGGTTCTGAGTAACTTTTTCTATTAAAGGGAGGTAGAAGATGTTTAATAAAAAGAGGTTATTAATGAGTATGATAATCTTTATTTTTGTTATTGGTTTTGCTGATAGAGAGATTATATCTAGAGAAATAGTTTACGACAAGATTAACATTAATACTGCCGGAGCGTTCGAATTGCTTACACTGGGTGATGTAGATCTTGCTAAAGCCAACGCTATTATAAAGTACCGTGAAACTTATGGAGGCTTTAAAAAGATTGAAGAATTGATGAATGTTCCGGGAATCAGCAGGGACATTTACAACATAAATAAAGACTTTATTACCGTTAAACCTGGTAAAAAAAAAGTAGCTCAAGGTGAGTAAGAAACAGATTAGAGGAAGTGTATATTATAGTTTCCTCATATACCATTTTCTGTTTTTCTCGTAAGTATAGTTAATGTTTGCGGTATTATTAGATCAGCATCCATGTAACACCATGTTTGAAGATGCGCAAGGGTTTTTACACACACTTTTAAATTATCTGAACCAGTTGATGCTTCCAGGGTAATGTCACCTGACGTAAATGTGAAATAGAAGATGGAGGATCGGTTTATGGAATCTAAGGTAAAGGAAAGGATACGAATTCTAGTTTTATATTCATAATGAAAGGATATTCTATATGTTGAAATACCAGATTATTATCGGTGTATTATGTTTTGCGCTTGGAGCCGCGGCATTATTTGCTGTACAAAATTATAAAAGTGACGACAAGCAGTACGGAAAAACAGAGGATCAATTATTTAATCATGAAGAAGGAAGCATGGACAAGACATTTGATTCCTTCTTTAATGACGACTTTTTCAGATCCAGCAAATCCCCTTTTGAAGAAATGAGGAGAATGCAGGAGAGCATAATGAAGCAGTTCGATATGTTCGGTGAAGATTCAGGCAGAGGGATATTTGATAGCTGGTTCAAGAAACGGTTTGGCGGGGGAGAACCTGGAGATATTCAAACACGTGAGGATGAGGATTTTGTCTACTACGATGTTATTATCAAAGACCTTTCAAACAAAAAACTGGATATTCGGGTGGAAGATGGACAGATAAAGATTTCCGGAACCATTGAGAAAAGGTCTGATGATAAAGGTAAGAATACAAATTCCAGTCAGTTTTACAGCTCAAAATTTCACCGGTCATTTCCAGTCCCCTATGGCGTTGATGGGGACAGGGTTCAGATGGAACAGGATGGTGAGAAGATTATTATCAAATTGCCTAAGATTAAATGAAAAAAAATATCAAAGAAAACGTTTTTGATTTAAAAGACATATATCAAAAATTACAGAGGCTGGCAACCGTAATTAAGGATTCTAATGATGCCGTCACATTGCAAGACCTTGAAGGGAATATTCTTGCATGGAATGCAGGTGCGGAGAAAATGTATGGATGGAATGCAAAAGAAGCCCTTCATATGAATGTTAAAGATATTGTACCACGAAATAAAAGAAACGAAGAAATAGAATTATTGAATAAATTGGCGAAAGGGAAATTTGCGAAATCCTTTGAAACACAAAGAACTTATTGCTCTTAATGAACAAAAAAATAAATTTTTAGGAATTGCCTCTCACGATCTTAGAAGCCCTATCATTGTGGTAATGCAAGCTGCCTCATTGCTGTATGGTAAGTTAGAGAGGAAAATTTCTGAACAAGAACAACACCTGGTGGATATGATAAAAAGGTCCAGCACCCATTTGCTAAGCCTCGTGAATGATTTATTAGATGTGTCAAAAATAGAGAACGGGAGGCTTGTGCTGAATCTGACTGCACATGATTACAAAAAATTTCTCAATGAGAAAATCGAATTAATGCAAATATTAGCGGCTAAAAAGAAAGTCCGTATCAAAATAGAATATAATACGAAAATCCATACCTTAAAATTCGATTCTGAAAGAATAAAACAGGTAATTAACAATTTATTAAACAATGCGATAGCTTTTTCACCTGAAAATACAACAATAACAATTCAAGTAATCAAAAATAAAAAGTACATAACCACCAGTGTTATTGATGAAGGCCCGGGTATTCCGGAAAAAGAAATATCTGAAATATTTAAGGAGTTTTATAAAAACGATAAACATTCGAAAGGTGTGACAAAGTCTACTGGGTTGGGATTGGCTATTGCCAAGAAGGTAGTAGAATCACATGGCGGAAGGATTAGAGTGAAAAGTAAAGAAGGTAAGGGAGCAAACTTTTATTTCACACTTCCAGTCTAACTGACGCTCATGGGTAGCAGGTTATTATATTGCTCTGTAAAGGCAGTATTACTGAATTAGAAAGATATAAAAAATGATTGATGAAAAAGTACAACCAAAATCTCTTATTGAAACAATAAAACAACGTATTAAATACTTAGAAGCTAACGACCCAAATAATGTCAGTCTCGAACTACTGAAACAACAAATTTCAGACTACGTATCAAGAGAAAATAAAAACTTAAAATAAGTACTATTTACTGTAAAAAATAAGCGAATTTGATTCTCTTTAATTTATCTTTTTTTAGGAACCAATAGTATTTAATCAATGTATAGATCATGGGAAATAATTTAAAAACAGGTGCGCAGGATTTAAATAATTTTGGTTTTACAACTTACTCCCCAAAAGGTAAATATTTAAGATAACCCTGCGTACCTGCTTTTGGGGAGTATCTTTTATCCATTATTCAGTTATATATCATGAACTTATATTCTTTAGATAACATATATTAAATTTAGGAATATGCCTGTAAGCCAGTAAAACAGTTAAAACGAAACCAAAACTAATTTGTATTTACAAAAAAGCATTAAGGAGAAACTATTATGGCAGTTGATGTAAAACAAATCGGTGAAAGAGCGGCGAAGGAAAGCTCTCTTATCAGCCAGATCAGAAGTGAAGCTCATAAAGTTATTGTTGGCCAGGAAAAGCTTATTGACAAATTATTACTTGCATTACTTTGTAATAACCATGTTTTAATTGAAGGAGTTCCGGGACTGGCAAAGACATTATCAGTAACAACGCTTTCAAAAATGTTGCAGACTACATTTCACAGGATTCAGTTTACACCCGACCTTCTGCCTGCTGATGTTATCGGTACTTTAATATATAATCCAAAATCCGGAGAATTCACAATTAAAAAAGGACCGGTATTTGCCAATATTATTCTGGCAGATGAAATTAATCGCTCTCCTGCAAAAGTGCAAAGCGCCCTTCTCGAAGCAATGCAGGAACGGCAAGTTACAATAGGGGATGAAACATTTAAATTGGACGATCCTTTTATGGTGCTTGCAACTCAAAATCCGATTGAACAGGAAGGGACATACCCTCTTCCGGAAGCACAGGTAGACCGTTTCATGTTAAAGGTTAAAATAACTTATCCCCCTAAAGACGATGAACTGCAGATAATGAAAAAAATGGCTTCGTCTAAACCTGATTTGAACGTTAATCCGGTACTTACTCCACAGGACGTGGTAAGAATAAGAGAACTGGTAGATGAAATATTCATAGACCAGAAGATTGAAGAATATATTGTCAACCTTGTTGAAGCGACACGTGATCCAAAAGCTTATAATCTTGATATCGGACAATGGATTCGTTATGGGGCTTCGCCACGCGCTACCATATTTCTGGCAATGACGTCAAAAGCCAATGCATTAATTGAAGGAAGAGGTTATGTGACCCCTCAGGATGTAAAATCCATTGCTATTGATGTTTTACGGCACAGGGTAATTATAACTTATGAAGCTGAGGCCGAAGAAAAGACATCTGAGGATATTATCGAAACAATTCTTCAAACCATTGATGTGCCATGATCCCAAAAGAACTTGCAAAAAAAATTCGCTATCTGGAAATCTATACAAGCAAAGCGGTAAATGACTGTTTAGCCGGTGAATACCATAGTGTTTTTAAAGGACAGGGGATTGAATTTGATGAAGTCAGGGAATATCAGGTGGGGGATGAAGTCAGATCCATCGACTGGAATGTGACAGCCCGTATGGGGCATCCTTATGTGAAACGTTTTGTTGAAGAAAGAGAATTAACAGTCATGTTTCTGGTAGATCTATCAGCGTCAGGGGCATTTGGAAGCACAGAAAAATTAAAAAATGAAGTGGCTGCCGAATTATGCGCCTTGCTCTCGTTTTCCGCGATAAAAAATAATGATAAAGCAGGACTTATTGTTTTTACTGACAAAATAGAAATGTTTATTCCGCCGGAAAAAGGCACGGCTCATGTTCTGCGGTTAATACGTGAGCTATTAAATTTTCAGCCAAGAAAAGCGCAAACAAATATATCTTTGGGTATCGAATATCTGGGGCGCGTTATAAATAAAAGAAGTGTTGTATTCCTGGTCTCAGATTTTATTGAACAGGGATACGAAAAACAGCTCAATATTCTTGGGAAACGCCATGATGTGATTGCTGTGTCCATAATTGATCCAAGAGAAATTAAACTGCCAAATGTAGGGTTAATTGAACTTGAAGATGCTGAAACAGGAGAAAGTATTACGATTGATACCTCATCTTCACGTGTTCGAAATAATTATGAAAAACTTGGAGAGGTGCAGCAGAAAAAGCTGAAGGAGCTTTTTCAATCTTTAAATATAGACCAGGTTGAAATTTTTACTAATAAAGATTTTGTTCGTGAACTGGTGAAATTCTTTAAAACCCGTGAACGCAGAAAAATGATATAAAAAATCAGGAGGCCGTATGAACGCAAAACTTAATTTAACCGTTCCAAAGCCGGACAAAAGAAGTACTCAGAGACAATCAAAGCTTCTGCCTGTTTTCATGGCAGCGCTCTTAATCATTATTATTTCAGCCGTTATTTTAATATATAAAAAAATAGATAACATAAAAACTAATCCTGCAGGCACCGCTTTATCTCCAGAAAACATAAAGGACATGGCTTTAAAACTGGAAAAACAGGGACTTAATGAAATTTCAGCTCTAACCTGGAAAGAATATATAAATACTGCCAGTTTAGATAATATAGATGCGGCAAATATATGGTATCGGATTGGAAAACTTTATCAGCAAGATAACGAATATGCAAAGGCCATTGAAAGCTATTACCGCTCTGAAAGTTATGCAAAAATCCAGGAAATTGAGACAGAGATTTCCAGAAGAATCCAGGAGTGTTTTGAATCATTGGGGAAATTTGCGGCGCTTCAATATGAGCTTGATAACAGGGTCAGTATTAATAAATCCAAAGATGAAGTGGTTGCGGAAATAGGAAATCAGAAAATCACTAAATCTGACCTTGACCAGAAGATTGAAACAACGATTGAACAGCAGCTTTTGCAGCTCGCAAGTTACCTTCCAGTTGAAGAAAGGAATAAACAGAAGGAAAAGATGCTGAAACAATTTTCTTCATCATCACAGAAAATGAATTTTCTTAACCAGATCATTCTTGAAGAAGTTTTTTACAGAAAAGCAAGAGAAGAAAACTTGATGAATGATAAAAATATTCGCGACCTTTTAAAGGCACAGGAAAAGAGTTTTCTTGCCCGCAAGTTTTTTGAAAAAGAGTTAAGTGAAAAAATAAATATCACGGAATCTGATCTCAAGAATTATTATGCGGCACATAAAGATGATTACATTCAGCCCGAACGTGTAAAAATAAGCCACATTCTTGTTTCAAATGATGAAGACGCATTAAAAGTACGCGAGAAATTAAAGGATGAAACATTTGAAAACGTGGCAAAAGAAATGTCGCTTGATAAAGTGACATCTGAAGAAGGGGGTGAAATAAAAAGCTGGATTGAAAATAACGGCGTTACATATATACCTGGTTTTGGAAATTCTGCTGATGCAAAGAAGATTATTTTTGAAACTAAATCAGGTAAGATTGCAGATAAAGATATTAAAACAGATAAAGGTGTTCACATAATTAAAGTAAGAGAATATGAGGACAAAACCCAAAGAAACTTTGAAGAAGTTGCACAAGAGGTCTATCAATCATTACGTAGTGAAAAAGAACGTGAGATCCACACACAGCTATTAAACGAATTAAAGGACCGTTATGATGTCGTAATTCATCATGCATTATTCGCTGAAAAAGAAAACAATGAACAGGACTAAGATAATTAGAGGAAACAGAACAAATAATTATGAATCTTATAATAAAAATATTTATGATTTTAATTGTTTTAACTTCTGTTTCTTTAATCTCATCATGCAGTAAAGAGAAAGAAGATGCAGATAGCGCAAAAAAAGAGGAAGAAGGCATTCACAAGGAATTTGAACGTGGGCCTGTAAAAGTAATATTAGATGTAGATAAAAAGGAGCTCAGTATTGCTGAGCGTTTAAAACTGACAATTTCAATTATTGCAGAACAAGATTATAAAGTAAAATTACCCGGATTTGGAGAAAAACTTGAGCAATTCGGCATAATCGATTACCAAACTTCCCCGCCAAAATTACTGGATAAAAATAAAACAGAGATTTCCCGTTCATATATCCTGGAACCTTTCTTGTCAGGAAAATATAAAATCCCCCCTATGAAATTCAAATTCTTTAAAAAGGATGAGTCAGAGCAGGAAGAACATACACTTGAAACTGAAGAAATTGAAATAGTTGTAAAATCTCTCCTGCCTGAAAAAATGCAGGATTTAAAGATTCATGATATTCTTCCTCCGGTAAAAATACCATTTCAATATACAAAAAAAGTATGGATTTCAATAGTCGTAATAATTGTAATAATTTCTTCAATATCCGGAATGATCATCTGGCGGAAGTATTATAGAAAAATTAAGGAAGAAGAACAAAGGATTCCGGCGCACATTATTGCATATCGGGAGATGGAAAATCTTGTTGCTGAAGACCTTATTGAAAAAGGAGAGATAAAGAAATTTTATCAGGAGATATCCAATATTCTAAGAAGGTATATCGAAAACCGGTTTGGGCTCCATGCACCTGAGCAGACTACAGAAGAGTTTTTAATGGAATTGAATTATAAAGATGACCTTAATGGACGACCTGATGATTTAATCGGTATGATTGTGTTTGCCCGTTATGCGAATACTGTTTGTCCTTTAACTTTGGCGCATGGGGCGTTGCCTCAGTTTTTAAAAACAGTAAAACTTGTTCAAAACAGGGCAGAAGATGGAACCGCCATAGGAGATGCATTGGCTTTAGGAGCCGCAAGGTTAAAAAAGGCTGATGAAACAATTGCAAAACAGAGAGAATCTAATAAAAAGTCATATGAGATAAAAAGCAAGGTCATAATTCTCCTTTCTGATGGTGAAAATAATTGCGGGAAGCGTGATCCGTTAACGGCTGCCGGGTTGGCAAAGAAATGGGGTATAAAGATTTATACAATTGCAATTGGCGGAGGGGAAGGCGTTGCAACAATTCAAACGCCATTCGGCGCCTACAAAGTCCCTATGGGAGCAGGTGTTGATACAGAAACCTTAAAACAAATTGCTGAAATTACAGGAGGTTTTTTCCGTAAGGCTGAAGATGCTGAATCCCTGTATTCAATCTATAAAGAAATTGATCAAATGGAAAAGAGTGAGGTTGAATCAGTAAGATTTGTTGATTATAAGGAGTCTTTTTCAAAATATGCCCTTGCTGCTTTATTCATATTGATTGTTGAAGTCATATTAAATTGCACTTTCTTCAGGAAAATACCATGAACATAATAAAATTACATGACATAAACATGCTCTATTTTTTATGGATTGTACCTGTCCTGATAGGCTTTCTTGTTTATGCCGGTTTGATGCGAAAAAAGGCATTGTTAATCTTCATTGAAGCAAAGATTTTTGATAAGATAAAAATATCTTCAAGCAGAAATAAACGCAGATGGAAAGCCGCATTTATTTTAACTGCGACTATCTTTATTATTCTGGGGCTTACCAGACCTGCGTGGAATCCAAAACCAGAAACAATTGAGAGACGTGGACGCGATGTAGTGTTTCTTCTCGACGTTTCAAAAAGCATGCTTGCAGAGGACCTGGTTCCAAATCGACTGGAACGGGCAAAACTCGCAATTCATGACTGTGTGGAACAGCTTCAGGGAGACCGTGTTGCGCTTGTCGCTTTTGCGGGAAATGCAGCCGTTAAATGTCCGTTAACCCTTGATTATGGATTTTTTAAAATGATGCTGAATGATATTTCTACTGAAAGCATTGCGCGCGGCGGCACAATGATTGGCGATGCAATTCGCAAAGTTTTAAATGAAGTCCTGGATAATCAAAGAAAAGAGTTTAAAGATATTATACTCATCACTGATGGCGAAGATCACGATAGCTTTCCTGTAGAAGCTGCAAAAAAAAGCCGGCGAACAAGGTGTCAGAATAATTGCGATTGGTCTGGGAGATGAGAATGAAGGCAAAAGAATTCCAATAACTGACGAAGATGGGAATAAAACATTTTTAATGTATAAAGGCCAGGAAGTCTGGACAAAATTGGGAGCAGACACACTTCGAAAAATGGTTAATGCCACTCCTGGAGGAAAATATCTGAATGTGGCAACTGGCACAATTGACCTTGGTGAGGTTTATACTACTCTTATATCAAGCGCTGAAAAAATGGAACTCAAATCTGAGACCATTAAGAGGTATGAAGAAAAATTTCAGATATTTATTTTCATCGCAATTATTTTACTTTTTATTGAATTTATCACTTCCGAAAAAGTACGTGAGGTTAAGGTTGAATAATTATATCAAATTAATAGTAATTACTTTGTGTTTCTTATTTAATTTTATTTCACCATTAAGAGCGGAAAGTGTCAGAGACAAAGTCCTCGAAGGCAACAATGCCTATGCATCAGGAAAATTTGACGAGGCATTATCTCTATATGAAAAAGCCTCGGTTGATGCTCCTGAATCACCACAAATATATTATAATAAAGGCACGGCATATTATAAAAAAGGTGATTATAAAAAAGCAAAAGAAGCATTCGAAAAGGCTGCATTAAAAGCAAAAGACGCAAAATTTGAAGCTAAATGTAAATTTAACCTTGGAAATAGTTCGTTTCAGGAATCCAGCCGTTATAGTGATAGTGATCTCAATAAATCTATTGAAGAGTGTAAGAAAAGTATTCAATATTATCAGGAGGCGTTGAATCTTGATCCTGAATTGAACGAAGCAGCCGAAAACATTGAAGTTGTGCGTTTAATTATGAAATCGATCCTTGATGAAATTAATAAACAGAAGGAAGAACAAAAGAAACAGCAGGAAGAGCAAAAACAGATGATTGAGAAATTAAAGGAGATGATTGAAAAACAACAAAAGGTGTTAAACGAAACTCAAGATGCTTCAAAAGAAGAAAATGACAAAATAAAAGAGCTTACTCAAAGACAAAAAAACCTTAAAAATGAAACTCAGAAATTTTCAGACAATATTTCTAAATCTATTCAGCAGGCTAAACGGCAATTGCAGAACCAGGGACAGCTAGCGCAACAAGGAATAAATCCTTTAGATAAAGTGAAAGGGCATTTAGATAATGCCGAAAATGAGCAGGATGATGCATCCAGAAACCTTGAGTCAAAAAATCTGAAGCCCGCTGCTGAAAATCAGGGAAATGCGATTGAGGAACTGGAAAATGCCTTAAAAGCGCTAAGCGGCCGAAATGACAAGGGACAACAAAAACAGCAGCAAAAACAAGAACAGAAAAAACAACAGGCAGGTTCGCAGCAGAAAGGGAAGAAGGAAAAAGAGGATGAGAAGAAACAGGAAAAAGCTCCGATAGCTCAGTTGCCTGATGATGCAGACAATATTTTAAAAGAAGAAAAGGAAAATAAAAAGAGACAGATGCCCTTCCGGGCTGGGTATTCAGAGGTTGATAAGGATTGGTGATAAATGAAGATTTATAAGATATTACATACTGTTCTATTAAATCTTATTATTTTTTCGGCTGTTTCATCGAATAATGTTTACGCTTCCGCCATGCTGAAGGCTGACGCTGTAGTAGAAAAACAAAGCGTATTTGTCGGTGAAACCTTTATTTTTCAGATTCAGGTCTCAGGTAGCGAAAATCCCGATAAACCGGATTTATCACATTTAAGAGATTTTAAAGTTCAATATCAGGGAGGGCGGCAAAACAGCAGCCGCTCAATTACTATTATTAATGGTAGAATGACCAGGAATGTTCGTGAAGGTTATTTCTTTTCATATCGCTTAACTCCCAAAAGAGCGGGAGTGTTGACCATACCTTCAATATCTGTTTACGCAAACGGGCGGAAAGCAGAAACGGCGCCAGTGCATATCAAAGTAAACAAACCAATGGAAACTGATAATTTTAAGTTGAGAATGGAATTATCAAAGAATACCTGTTATGTAGGAGAGCCTATCACTTTGGCCGTTACGTTTTATCTTGATAGAACAATAGAAGAACTGGCTTTTAATGTTCCTTTATTTGACAGTACAGATGAATTTTATTTTGCCGACCCTGAGATAGATATAAATGACGGCGGCAAGTATTACAGAATACCAATTGGGGCTGATGAAGTAATTACTAAAGAAGGGACTGGAGATTTAGAAGGAAAACAATATTCAACGATTTCATTTAAAAGGGTCTTAATTCCCAAAAAAGAAGGAATTGTCAAGATTGAAAACGCTATGGCAAATTGTATGGCGCTTATTGGTTATAGAAAATCAAGAAGAAATCGCTTTGATTCATTTTTTAATGATGATATCTTTTCAGATTTTTTTAGTGACAGTTTTTTTGATTCAGGCAGAAGAGGTGAATATAAAAAGGTTGTAGTGCCATCAAACTCCCTGGATTTAAAGGTGTTGCCGGTGCCCCTGAAAGACCAGCCGGAAAATTTTATGGGACACATTGGAGAATACAGAATCAGCGCAGTTGCAAAGCCTACAGATGTCAGTGTTGGCGATCCTATAACATTGCAGATTGTTTTAAGCGGTCCGGAATACCTTGAACATATCAAGCTCCCTCCGCTTGATAAACAGGCTTCTCTTGTAAGAGATTTTAAAATACCTAAAGACATGGCTGATGGAGAAATTTCAGGAAATTCTAAAATCTTTACACAAACAATTCGAGCGCTTAATACGTCTGTAAAAGAAGTCCCTCCTATAGAGCTTTGTTATTTTGACACCAAATTGGGACAATATGAAGTTGTGCGTTCAGAACCAATACCTTTAACGGTAAAAGAAGCAAAAATAATTACTGCAGATGATGCGGAAGGAGTAGGAATTATTCCCCCTGCAAAAAAAGACCTGGAAACATGGAAAAAAGGAATCGCATATAACTATGATGATACGAGTGTTTTAGACAATCAGTATTTTGGAATTTTATCATCATTTAAATCACCGATATTATTTTTGTTAATAGCAGCGCCTCCACTTTTATATTCTATCGTTCTGGCGTGGGTTAATTTAATGAACAGGCATAAAGCAGATCCCCTGTTAATTCATGCTAAAAAAGCC
>MAYW01000015.1 GCA_001723765.1 Candidatus Scalindua rubra | reverse complement strand
GTAGCTTGATAGTATAGGAATTTCCATTTTAAGTGTAAATGAATCAATGGATTACATTTTTTTGTGCGGAAGCACATATCCAAAAGGGCGTGAAGCAACGACATGGATGTCGTTGTAGCCATTTTGAAAGAGTTGTGCAGGATGCACTAACTCGATAATGACACTATTTTTTTCTTAGAAGTTTTTTCTTCTATCCTCTCCACTTCTCCTGTTCAGCCCACGTCTGCGTTCAGACCTATTGTAGTATGAATCATTAAATTTCCTGCGGTTATTACCTTTTCTCCTGTCTTTGTGTGATCGGCGTTCTTTTCTTTCCATAAAATTATCCTTTCTTGCAAATTTTTACTTTCGGTCATTATAAATGGGTTCCTTTGTTTTGCAATATAAATCCATATGGTTTAAGATCTTAATGTATTTTTTAATATTTTATAACGACATCTTAATTATTTCGTTCACTATAGTGATAGGAATGTGTATATTAAGAATGGCATTAATAGAATGAAGACTAAAATGCAAAGCAAAAATGAACTGGTTCAGGCATTGACAAAAATGGAGGGGAAACCTTACCCTGCTTATAAGGCTATTAAGGGCCGGTATCAATATCAGGATTATGAGATATTGATTGATCACGTTCAGGGAGACCCATTTGCTCAACCCAGTAAGGTGAGAGCCCGAATCCCCATAAGTATAGCCCAATTCCCCGAGGATACACATCATAATGATTGCAGGGACGTTGCATTGTGTGATTTTTTAACGAGACGATTTTATCATTCGATTAATAAACATAACATACAAAGACAGGGTTCAGGGAAAAGCGGCGTTATCGACATTGACCGTCCGGGACAAGAGGTACTCAAGCGGTCTTCTATGGTCATAAAAGACGGTTATATCGAGGCGCGCTTTCTGGTCGGGCTTCCGGCTTTTGGTCGTCGAATTGCCGGTAAGATAGCTGCCTACATGTTTTCAGAAGTTATTCCTCGGATCGTTAACGATTCATTGTATTTTCAAAGACTTCCTGAGGATAAATTGTATCGTCATATTGAGACCGTTGAAGATGCTGAATTTATCAGGGAAAAGTTACATGAATTAAATCTGATTGCGTTTGTAGCGGATAATGCCGTGCTGCCCAGGGCAAGTGGAGTTGACCAACGGCCACTTAGTTCTGAACGTCTGGTCCCGTTCGAAAGCTGTCAATCGATGAGGGTCAGCATCGAATTACCTAACCATGGAGAGATAAGTGGGATGGGGATCTCCAGAGGTGTGACATTGATAGTAGGTGGGGGTATCACGGAAAATCTACACTCTTAAACGCATTGGAACACGGCATTTATAACCATATCCCTGATGATGGTCGTGAGTTTGTAGTAACCAATGTCAATGCAGTAAAGATAAGGGCGGAGGATGGACGCAGTATTCAAAATCTAAATATAGACTCCTTTATATCTAATCTGCCATTTGATCAGGATACCACTACATTCTCTACCACCAATGCCAGTGGGAGTACATCTCAGGCTGCCAATATACTGGAAGCTCTTGAGGTTGGAGCAAGCACACTTCTTTTGGATGAGGATACGCTGGCAACAAATTTCATGATTCGTGATATACGAATGAAGGCACTGATTGCCAAAGATAACGAGCCGATTACGCCATTTGTAGAGCATGTGCGTAGTCTCTATGAAAAAAGGGGGATCTCAACCGTACTCGTAATGGGGGGGAGCGGTGACTATTTTAGTTTCGCCGATGTGGTTATCGGCATGATTGAATACGGTCCTCATGATTTGACCGCAGAGGCTCATCAAATAGTCAAAGATGATTCAGTGTTAAAAAACTTTAATGTTGCTCCTCCTTCAGAGATTCAGCGTATTCCCATACCGAATATACTGAATGCATCAAAGGGGAAAAGGCAGGTAGATATCAAAATAGAAGATCTTTTGTACATGCGCTTTGGTGAGCACAAAGTTCAGGTTGGAGCGGTGGAACAGCTCGTACATCCCAGTCAGTTGAGAGCCATAGGCTATGCCATTCATTATGCCGGCCGTTATATGGACGGTAAAAGAAGTATAAAGGAGATATGCCAGTTAGTATTAGCGGACATACGTGAGAAAGGACTTGACTGCTTAAGTGAACGGGGAATAAGGGGTGATTTTGCTGAATTCAGGAGTTATGAATTAGCCGCAACGCTGAATCGTTTTCGTGCCTTAAGGGTAGAGCAGAGAAGCTGAGTTTAATTATCACTCACCATACTCCTCCCCCCCTTATAGCAATGCATTGAATTAAACCATAGCGGATATTTTTCGCAATAGAAAAAACAGAATTGTATATCTCAATCCTTGGCCTTCTCCGATCCACGTAAAAAGAAGGTTACACAGTTTATGGTAGTTTCCAGTTAATTACGACAGATTACTAACTTCCGTGAGAGCGTTGGAAGCGTGTCTTGAGTGCTTTAATCACTTCTAATTTCCTTTCCTGAATATTGCCACTAATATCCGCCACAAAAGGAACAGTTTTTATGACCTTCTTACCTGTCACAGTGTCCTTGCCCTTTCCGGTGACATGGGCGATGATTGACCATTTTGACGGATCGAATCCCGTTGGTATTTTAAACTCCGCTATAACACCCCGAATCTTTTTGAACGGGCTACTGCCCAATTGTTGCCATATGGCTGGACCTTCAATTACAGCACTGTAAGTTCCCAAGAGTTCTTTCCATGAAGATACAGTCGTGCCCATATGCTCCCCTGTTTACTAATTGGCCGTCCTGGTACGTTTCTCGCCAGACGGATACGGTTAATGTCCATCTTCCCCATAGTTCGAAGATCAGGACTTGAACAGGTTGAATTATCATACCATCTTCATGTTGCAGAAGGATCAGATGCGGCACTCCCTTGCCAGGAGCTTTTTTTATCTTCATTCCCACGTTTAAGCCTGTGCCGTCATCAGTCGGATAGGCAGTAAGGTCAATCTTGGTTTTTCCTTTAGGCCCTCCTTCTAATCTTGTCCAGGGGCCTTTGGGTTTACTAGCAAGCTCTGATTCATCCTCTTCAACTATTGTCTTAATTTTTTTCCCACTTTTTTCCACTCCTCCGGCTCTTCTCCATAACCTAATTCCACCCAGGCCATTTTAAAATCCGAACTATCAGCAGTGCCAATCACCTGGACAACCATATTATTGTCCTTTCTGGCCGAAACCATCTTTTTGATCTTGGCCAGGGCATAGAAATCCGGGTCTGCCTTCAGGGCAGATATGGCCTCCAAAAGCCCGTAACCTGTAAGCTGATCCCACCCGGAAACTTCAATATCTCTGGTAGAATTCAAGAGCATTCTTTCAACCTGTTCATTAATAAGGTTCGGACTTTTCGCCAGGATAAGTGAAGCCATGGCCGCCACCATTGGTGCGGCAAAGAATGACCCGCTGGCCCGGAAATAGCGTTTGTCCTCACCCACGTAAGCAGTTTGTGATTTGTAATCCACATCAGGTATGCCGAGCATAAAGTCTGCACGCCGGGTCCTCAGACTCAACACGTCGATACCCGGAGCTAAAATATTCACTGTCTGGCCCCAATTGGAGAAAGAAGCTCGTTTATCCTTTTGGTCCGTGGCGCCAACAGCAATCACATTTTTTAGTCCTGATGGAGAGTAGTCCTTTGTATCTACCGCCTCATTGCCAGCCGCCACCACAATGACAGCTCCTTTTTTATATGCATAACTAACGGCATCCTGTTCGGTTTGTGTGAGATACTTACCACCAGCACTGATATTGATTACCTGCGCACCGTTATTGGCTGCATAGAATACTGCTTCAGCCAGGGATGAAGCCCTTCCGTGACCAAAGGCGTTTAATCCTTTAAGCACCATAATCTTTGCTCCCGGGTTGATACCGGCGATTCCCACTTTGTTATTTGTCGCCGCTGCAATGATGCCGGTCACAAGGTTCCATGTCCATCATGGTCCCAGGGCTTATTGTTGTCACCAATAAAATTCCAGCCTATGACATCATCCACGTATCTATTTCCGTCATCATCCTTACCGTTATTTGGCGTTTCTTCCGGGTTTTTCAATATATTATCCCAATCTATATCTTTATGGTTCCAGTCGAACCCGGTATCAATCACGGCCACAACCACGGGGTTTGATGAACCGTCTTCAACGTTCCACGCCGACTTCGTGTCCGTTGTGAAACCTATGTGCTTAATGGCCCACTGGTCGTCATATTTCTGTCTCCAGCTCCCTTTGGAATAAAGGTATTTATCGTTCGGAATATCAGCCTTGTCACGGCAGTAGTTTTTCTCAACAACCGTTACGTCCTTATTTTGCCCATGCTGTAATCCTAGCAGGGCCTTCTTCGCCTCCTCTTTTCCCCTGACCACTTTGATTATCAACTCTTTTCCCTTTGGTAATCCCTTTGGTAATGCCTCAGCGCACAATGCACAGTTGGGTACAAACAATCCAATGATCCCAACAATAATCAAAAAGACTGCCATGCGCATGACGGCCTGGTATCTACACCACATAATCTTCCCTTTTGCTATTGACAAATAATTATTTTCATAGTAAATTTTACTACTATGAGGTGATGAGTAATGAAAACAACGAAAGATAGCGCAAAACGAGCGAAGAAACATTTGGATAAAATTTACCGGCTTATGTCGCAGGCAAAATCTCCTTTTGAAGGTTTGAGCGAAGAAGAAATTATTAAGCATCTGCGTAAAATCAGAAAAGAACTCTGGGAGAAAAAGCTTGCCATTTAAGGTTTTAACCGCTGAGAATTGTCTTAAACTCATCTAAATCACTCACTTCCCTTTTTATATATCTCCCAAAACCCTAGCCATGCCCTTCTAATTCTCACGCAAAGCCGCTAAGTCCGCTAAGAAAAAGAAATATTCCTAAAGCTAAAACCCCTTTGCGTTCTTGGCGTCTTGGCGTGAGTAAGAAAGAAGTCCTCTCGCAGGTCTTTGTGTGATTATTTTTTTTAAATGTGCACTCAAAAAAACAAGACTTCCTTTATTTTTTCAATTTATCTATACGCCTCTTTATTTCTGATAACATAATCTGCTTAACGAGCTTGAGATCGTCTTTAGTATAAGCGTATTTTTCTTTATGAGTACCGACAGGATAACTTTTCGTAAAACCTGAATGCTTATGATTAAATTCTCCAACGAGGTGGTTTAGTGTGATTTCTATACCATGCGAATTTATGACCTCATAAAGCTTTCTTAAACCCTGTGCCATATGCACGTTCCAATTTGAGGGAGTATCTCCTAAAAACTTCGCACTATCCTTGATAGCGTGATTCATAAGACTAGGTGTAATTTCATTATCTACTAAATACCATCCGTCAAACCCTACTTTAACCAATTCTTGATCAGGTTTAAGTTCGATTTTTATTGATTTATCAGGAGCCTGTAATAAAGCACCTTCAAGTACTGGCTGTGTAATCCCGGAGCAGAAGACGAATGCCAGCATAAATGTGCATATGCACACCACTAAATTACGGCAAAAAACATTATTTGCTATTTTACTTCCCTTAACTAAATCTTTAATACTCATTTCATTACCCTCCTTTTTTAAAAAAGTTTAGAGTCCTGTATTCTTCTAAAAAAGATTCATATATTTTATTCACGAAGTTGTTAGTTTTACCTTTTTCTTATATTTTGGTTATTGGTTATTACACTTCACTGTTATAAATATTTTACCTGACTGTATTCATTAGCTTTTTGAAGCAAAATTTAAAGCTAATGAATAATCTAAAAGCTGAATAAACACCAAAAGACCCTTGGCTTAAACCTCTTATTCCGTTATCTTCAATAAAAAAAATTGGAGGAGATTTAATATGAGCAAGACTATAGAAATTATATTTGAAGATGGAGTCTTTAAGCCCCTTAATAAAATTGACATCAAAGAACATACGAAGATAAAAATTGTCCTTCCTACCGAAGTTGGACATCCTCCATCGAGAGAAAGCGCCCTTGAAGGAATTATTGACATTGCAGAAGATTGCTTTGATTCTGACCTTTCTATTCATCATGACAAATATCTATATGGAAAAGTATCGAAGTGAAAGTATTTATCGATACCAGTGCATTTTGCGCACTTGCTATACCTAAAGACAGACATAACATAAGGGCAAAATCGATCTACAAACAACTTAAAGAACGTAGAACAATGTTTTACACCTCTGATTATATTCTGGATGAGGTTTATACACTTCTTAAAACCAGAGGAAGTTATAGAACATCCATCAAATTTATGGATCGGATAGACAAAAGTCACATCATTATCCACAGGGTTACAGAAAAAGTAGAGGAAGATACTAAAAGTATTTTCAGACGTTTTGAGGACAAAAAATTGAGCTTTACAGATTGCACCAGCTTTGCCTTGATAAATCAATTAGGCATTGAAGCTGTATTTGCATTCGATAAGCATTTCAGATATCACTCTTACTCTCACCCTGTAAAATTCTTGGGATAATTACACATTTTATTTACAAATCCAAAGGCTTATTGAGACTCTAATAGAAGATGGTCAACCTATTCCAGTTGAAGAAACAGAAGTCAATAAGTTCAATCCTGTTAATCCTGTCTAATTTTCAAATAAAAAAGCCCTGGCCGTCCTTGAATATGGACGATACCAGGGCTTATATAAAAGACTACTGCAAAAATATGATAGGGTGTGTTTTATTCTGTCTGTCTGTCTGTCTTCTGCAAGATTTGTGACATATTATAATGTCCTTAATCAGTTAAATTATCAAATCGTTGATTTTGCGTGAAACAAGTTTCACGATAAATCGTTTTAACCGTTTAACAATTTGACTATTTACCCATTTAACTATTTAGCAATCTTCTCGATAAATGACTTTGCAGCTTTCAGGGCCTCTTTAACTACTTTCACATGATGGAGATCCCCTCTATAATTTCCTGCTATGTGCAGCTCATCATAAAGGTCTTCAAACTGTCTTAAGAGTTTTCCGTCATGGACTGCTAAATATTTTCTCAATGCCTTTCTATAGGCATCTACAGACTTGGGCATCTCTTTTTTGCTTAATCCTTTATTCTGTAGATACTCATCTATTGAATTTAATATTGCAAGATATGCAGCACCACAAGCCTCCTTGACATATTTAACATCAGCATATCTATTATCCTCAATAGGAGATTTTTTCAATATCTCTTTCGCATTATTCAAATATCTCAATGATTCCTTCATGATAAATTCACCTTATATTCCACTTGATCCAAAAATAAGGGCTATCAGTGCGCAGTATATCGCCAACAGGAGTTGGCTCCTACCAAACTTTGACTATATTATGCGAAAATCTCACGTAGATTAATAACCAATTCTTCAATCGTCTTCAATTGGATATAACATTCATAATCCTGTGATACGAAGTTATCAAGGCATGTAAATGATCATCTATAGAATGAAAGTCCTCGTCGTAAATTAAGAAATATACATTTGATTATATTATAATCCTTATCAGCGTTGTCCGGTTAAGTTTTTGCGTGTTTTATTTATTGCCCCAAAGCTGTCATTCCCGCATGTTTTTAACGGGAATCCAAGATGAACGAGCCTCTGGATACCCTATATAAGTGTTCGGGTATGACAAAACCCACGCACGCAAATTTCTAACCGGGCACTACTGAGTCTTTATGGATATCTTTGAATTACACAGAACTTCTATTGAAAGCATAGGTAAACTAATTAAAGTACTTGCTAAAGTCAAGAAGAAACTTGGGAATGTCAAGGCAAATAGAAAATGTCAGTTTTTCTAAAAAAACTATACTAAACCATTTAATTAATAATGTAATTTTGAAAAGGGTTTTTTTTAGGAAGACGGTTTCCATGTAGTAACCTTTTCTTCCAGTTCCTGATATTTTTTTATGTCAATAATTTCTTTATAATCTTTAAAGGACGTTAAATTTTCAAAACCAGAGGTAGTAAATATAACCTGAAAACCTGGCTTCTCGGCTATTTTGGCTGAGAAACAATCATATACACCGGAACTCAGGATTATGCCCGGTTCTGCTAATTTCTTACGAAGTAAATTACCGTTGTTCATTTCTTTCGTTCTTAATTGAAATATTTTGACTAATTATGGCTGATTTAAAATCAGTTGGCAAAAAGTTATAACTTTTGATTAAGGGGTATAGGAATTGGGGAATCTCTTCATGACTGACCGGCAGGTAAAAAAATCTTAATCCCTCAATTCTTCAATTTATAAAAATTTTTTATGATCGAAATTACTTCATTATCTTCGATGTCATGCCAATTCTCATACGCATCAGCCACTGCAAAAATAAATCCGCTTCTCACATTAAGGCAAACTAGCTCTTCTACTTGAGAAAGAATGTAGTAGACCGTCTTTTCCAATCCTGTTGGAACTGCAACCACGATCTTTTGTGATTCATGCCTTCTTACAAAATCTATGGCAGAAAGCATTGTGTAGCCAGACGCCAGTCCATCATCCACAATAATAACAACTTTATTTTTTATAGATGGAAATACTACTCCTTTTCTAAAAAGAATGTTCCGCGTTTTGATTATTTTTGTTGTTCTTTGAATCTGCTGTTCAACTTCTTTCTCAGAGAGATTGAGATTTTTGAGGAAGTCTTCGTTTAATAATATCTTGTTATCAGGACTAACAGCACCAAACCCAGCTTCAGTATTATAGGGTATCTGAACCTTTCTCACAATAATTAAGTCAAGAGGAAGCATGAGGGCTTTTGCTATCTCAGCAGCTACTGGAACTCCACCAGAAGGAATGCCCAGTACAATGCCGTCTGTGTCTTTGTAACCCAAAAGTCTCTGAGCAAGAAGTATTCCTGCTGCCTTCCTATCTTTAAAGACATAAAGTTTATTTTTGAGAGACGTATTTTCTATGAGCCTTTGCATCTTACTTCACACGGGTAAAGTCCTAAGAATATGCTCCAATGGTTATGATGTCTTAAAGAGTAATTTCAAAGATAGTTCAAAATCATCACTTTTGTGGTGTCCTGGCGAGATATAGGAGATTGAGACCCGTTGGTCGAGACTAGAGTTCGATAGGCGGGTTTTCTTTTTTTTAGACTGTTGCTTTCAGTATCAAGAATAATACAATCTTCCCATCTTTTGCAAGGGCGATAGCCCTACTTTCCCGTCAGACCGGATCAACCGCGAGTGGGTGCATGAATTCCAGTATTCAGTATTGGAATCCTTCCGAAAGTAAGGAAGGTTCCTTAGCATGGATTAAATAAAGGAATGTTGCAAAATATTTTTGCTTTGCGCTCTAGCGTCTTTGCAAGAGTTCTATTCTTTACTCCATGATTTTACCTCCATTAGTTCTTTCAGGCATTTATTATAATCAGGATGATCCTTGCCCACACTCTGATCAAAGATACTCAGGACAAACTCAAGATTCTGAATTGCCTCATCACTTTCACCTATATCACGATAAGCAATGCCCAGGTTCATTTGACATTTAGCATATTCAGGATGATTTAGCATCTGGTTTTGCTCATATATAGGAATCGCCTTCTTATATGTATCCATAGCTAACTCATGGTCTAATTTTTCCCAATAAGCTATCCCTAATCCTCGCATATAACCTGTAGATATTGGTTCATCAAGTCTTTTGGCTCTTTGCAAATGGTCCAATACCTTAATGTAAAATGATACCACACTATTTAGATTAAGCAGGTATTCCCTTGAATGAATGTCTATTTTGCTTATCAATTTTATAAATTTTTCCTCATAGACATCAATAGAAGACCATGCAAATAGCTCACAGGCAAAGTATAAGTCTTTTTCAATAAATTTATGGATAATACCTTTTGCTGTCTCTGGCTTAACTATGCCAACTAGCAGCCTTACGGCATTTGCAAGATCATTGTTTTTGATAGAATCGGTATAGATAAGCTTGAATATTTCATCAGACCTAATCTCATGGTTTTTCATATAGACCGCTGCAAGATAGTCCCTGAGTATCTGATGGGTAAACCTGAGCGCACTCCTTTGATCCGCCTTCATCAGCCTGAATCTATTGGTTACTATGTCTTTTACGTCTTTTTCTTTGATAGATAAGTAATTGTCTCTATTGTATTGCTTAACATATCTATTGAAATCCTTCATGGGAATATTAGTCTCATTATTTTGACACATATTAAAGGCAATGAAGGGGATTAGGTGTGTTCGATAATCTTCATCCAGGTCGATTGGACGGTAATCTCTAACTCCACAAAGGAAGTCTTCATATTGAGCTGCAAGTTCTCCCGGACTGTTTATTTTAACAGGCCTATCCTTCTCATACGTAGAAACAACGAAATATAAAAAGACAGGAACTGAGATAAACTCCCTTATCAGCTCAGGCAAACTATTATAAAAGGATTCTGCATCTCGTAGTGAATCAAACTTATCCTTGAACTTGCATAGATATTCAATTACGTCCTCTCTACTGAATGGGAGGATTTCATACAATTCAAAACCTGATTTTTGATGGAATTCGGCTATAGTCTGCGTGGTTACAAATACTCTAGTCCTGGGATTTAAGGCGCCAAACCTCTTGATCTCAAACAATACCCTCTTTTGCTCATCCAGGTCTCCTACTTCATTAAGGCCATCTAAAAATATTACATATTTATGCTTATCCTGTTTAAATTGAGCTTCATCTATGCCCCCCTTCATAATCCTATCCAAATCACTACTTCTGTTACGGGACAACTCTACAAAAAGGGGAATCCTTTCATTAATAGATGCATCGGGACGGCGATATTCCTCCTTCATATCCTCAAACAACTTAAGTGACATAAACGTCTTGCCTGCGCCAGACTCGCCGAATATGAGGGCATTTTTGCCGGCTTTGACGAATTCATTTATAAGGTCAATTGCTCTTAGCTTCCTTCCTCTATCCTGTTCCTGCATACTTACGAGCTTAGTCTCCATGGCATAAAGATCAACCCACTTACCCAAATGTTCAAACTCCTTCTGTCGAAGAGATGAAATCGATTCAAAATATTCTTTATAAACAGGGGCGATTATTCTTTCACGGGAAAAGACGTATAGTGGTTGTTCTTTATACTTGACTGATGATTTTTTTAAATAGGTTCTCAAGGAGTCGGAGAAGTTTCTATAGACATTATGGGTAATTAAAACAGAATTTGGTTGCGTTATACCCTGTACCTTTACGGCTGTATTCAGCGCCTCGCTGTGCCAGTTGCCGAAATCAGTTCGATATATGGCGCTGCCAAAGTCTATACCCAATCTCAGCCTTATATCTGTGCGCTTCCCTTCATAGTATAGTTTATTATGAGAATCGTTGAAATGAGCAATACCATCAAGTATGTCCATTGAAGAAGATACGGCATTATCTACAGACTTGTCATCTACCTTCACCTGCAAAAAATAAAATATCCCGCCATCACCTGCCCAGTTAAGCTCCTTCCCCTTTCTTTTAGAAATGATAGAATTAAGCCATTTCTGAAGTTCCATCAAGGTATGATTAATATCACTAGGTTTAAATTTCGAAGAAAAGTATGAATGGCCTACCACATCAATACTAATGAAACTTGTGATGAATTTAATGATGCTATGGAAAGGTTGAGCAATTAAAGAATAGTGCAAGAAATTTTGTTTTTAAGTTTTTCTTTTGTAAAATTATATTCAATATAATGGAGAGCATTCCTAAATTGCTGTACAGGGTTGTTTTTTTGGAGTGCAGTGACCGTGTCACTGCTTTAACACGCATCATCACGGATGATGCACTCCATATTTCCGGATAATATAGTCGTATTACAACAATTTAGGAATGCTCCCATATGATATTATATTAAACTATGCAGATCAGCACTATAGCCTAAATTGCAACTTGTAATTCTTACTTTTTTAAGAGGGCATTATAACCTGCTTGGAGGAAATGTATGTCGTTATTCATTTTTCGTTTTGGAATACTATATAAATAGTGATCATGTTCTGTTGCCAAGTCGGTGATACCGGTTTTAACCGCTAATGAAGCAAGGTCAAATGCCAAATCAGATTCCACCTTCTCGGTTGGTTCGTCCTTTTTAACAGGCTCAATGTTTAAAACATAGTGCCCGTTGATCTCTAATTCAACAGGTTCTTCAGGACATAATACCTTACCATCAAAAACAGCACGAACTTTTTTCATCATAATTTTCCTCGTAATTATATACTTCTTAAAGCAAAAGCCTTTTTCTCTTAAAATTGTATAACTTGTTGTAGCATGAGTCAACTTTAATAAGTAGAATTTTTAAGAGCAAAGGCCAAAATCTAAACAATTGTATGATTTTTTATGTTTCGGTCACAAAGAAGGTCTCCCATATAAAATTTTTCTAACTCCAGATATTTTGTGGTTAGTAATTACATTTATAATTCAGCCAAAAGATTTTGTATATCTCGTTGATCCTGTCCAACTGTTTTTATCTTTTTCAACCCTAATCCGTGTTTATCTGCTCCAATCCCTGCCCGACTAGCTTTTTGGCGGGTGTGGCTAAATTTTGTTTCTTTTCATTCTCCGTGGTAAATTTTACCTAAATTGAGCGATTTGTGTAGCCGCATCCTTTAGGTTGCGTAATTTACGAGAAATTCTCATACACCCATCAAATGATGAGAAACGCAGGCTAAAGCCTGCGGCTACAATAATATACAATATAAAATCGCTCAATTTGGGTTTTATTTACATATTGCCTCGTATTCACACCACTTGCATTTATGGTCGCTCAACTTTTTAAAGTCTCCGTCTTTATGTGCAGTGAAGAAGTTGTTCAGGGTTGAGTCTAATTCTTTGCAAGCCTCCTCAGTTGTATCAATTACTACAGATTTATTTGGGACAAGGAAGTAGAGTATGGTTTCATCTACCTTCTTTTCATAAATAGTTTCCAGTGCCCTGGCGTAGAGCTGCATCTGCAGTTGATAGTATTTTACCTTCTCGGGTATTTCATTAATGGTAATATCATTTGCCTTGTAATCAATAATTTTTAATAAACCTTCATCGTTAAAATAGAAAAGGTCTATCTGCCCCCTTATCAGATTGTGTCGGTAATTAAATATAAATGATGTTTCCCGTTTATACAGTTTACTTGAAACTACTTCTTTACCAACATCACTATTGTAGAAAGAGTTTACCCAATTTGTAATAAGGTCTATGTTTTTCTGGTTTGTGTCCAGCCCAAAGACACTTAGTTCTTTTTTAATATATTCTTTGAGTTTGTCTTCTGAAAAATGATATTTCTTAAAGACCCGGTGTACGATATTTCCCAGCTCGTGTCCGGGTATTTCGTCGTCATTCAATTTGTTTTCATCTTCGGTTTCGACATAATCCGTCTCAATCCAACATCTTTCATTTATACCTTGTAAGCCCAGAATGGAATTAAAATAATATAACTGGGGGCAAAAGTGAAACTTGAGTATCTCTGTAACGGAGTATACATAGTGACTATGATCAGTAGGTACCACATGCCTGAAGGTTGATAAAATATTCTTGCCTGTAGCAGTTATCTCTTTTGAAGGTAATGGAGTCTTGATTTTATTACATGTTGCTATCTCGTTTTTGTATTGAGTTAGCAGTTTAATTCTTTTACCTTCTCTTGGCCCGCCTGAACCATGCCCGCCCGGATAAGCCGTTCGGACGGGTCGGGCAAGTGGTTTGTTTTCCTCTTTTATGCACGTATGTCTTATCTCGACTGCTTGTGATGAATTCTGTCCGCGTTTATTGTCATTGAGTCTTATGATTTCCGGGTTCTCTTTGGGGTCAGGGTTCAGGCCAAGAGAGGAAGAAACATAACTGTACCAATTACCATTGTCTTTATCACCTTTGGTCCTGCTCTTGTTTATGCCTCCCGAAATTATCAGATGTTCCTGTGCCCTCGTCATCGCTACAAAGAGCAGGCGTCTTGATTCCCGTAATTCCTTTTCTTTTATTTCATCATTAATTCGTTCATAACTCAGGGGTTCTTCTGCTTCATTAGTCGATGGGTTAAGTATCTTAAAACTAATTCCATGGTTTTTTGAGTATACAAAATAGTCTGACGGCCTTGTGTTATCTCTATCAGTATCGGCAACAATAGCGACAGGAAATTCCAACCCTTTAGCGGAATGAACGGTAATTAATTTAACAACGTCATCTTCCTCTGATTCTACCGGTGCTTCAGACTCCCTTATTTCTTTGAATTTGTAACCTTCTACAATCTCAATAAAATCTCTTAATGTTAAGGGTTCGAAGTCCTCCTGGTTTTTACATAATTCGACAATCTTCAGGAGGTTTGCATACCTTCTCTTTCCATTTGAAAAGAGAAGCATCTTTGATTGAAATTCCGTTTTCTTGAGAATGAAAGATATTAAGTTCCATAATGAGGTTCTGGATTTGATGCCTTGTACCCCATTCAAGAATTGCGCAAATTGAATAATCTTGTCTCGTGATTGTGCTTCGATTTCTTTTATAGCGTCAACTTCATCCAGGGCCTGATAGAGAAGTCTATTTTCTTTGTTGTTATGGGCGTAATCTGTCATCCAGAAAAGGGCATCATCGTCTATTCCGACAAACGGAGATTTTAGGACAGCGGCCAGATTTATCTCGTCAAGAGGTGATTCGATGACCTTCAGGAGATTAATCAGATCTGTGATCTCTGTTGTATTAAAGAATCCCCTTCCGCTAATGACGTAATAAGGTACGTCAAGATGTGACAGGCTGTGTTCGTATAGTTTTATGTCTGTTGTACTGCGAAACAGGATGGCAAAGTCTCTATAAGATATATTCCGTTCCTGTTCTTTCTTGTTTGTTATCTTGATCTCACCTTTTTCTACAATCTCTTTTATTCTCTTTGCTATCTCCATGGATTCCCATTTTCTGGCCTGGGTCTTATCTTTTCCCTCCGCCACGATTATTTCAATTGAGGGGAGTGACTTGTTTGAAAATTCTGCTCCTGCCTTTAGTTGCTGTGTGCTATTCGTTGATGGATTAACGACCACCCCTTCATCCCCTCCTTGCGAAGGAGGGGAAAGAGTGGAGGTAGAATCTAATGGATACTCACTTGTTATTGAGCGATTACTAGCATCCTTTTTTTCGTTACATTCTTTGTCTTGACTGGTTGAGTTATCTGACCATAACCCGTCAAATATATGGTTTATAAAATCGAGTATCTGTGGCCGGCTTCTAAAGTTTTCATTCAGGCTTATCAAAGACTCCGGGTCTGCGTCTTTTTGTATATCCTGAAATATCTCAACATCCGCATTTCTAAAACCATAAATGGATTGCTTCTCATCACCCACAATGAATAAATTATTCTTACTTCTTATAAGGTCTATTATGGTCTTTTGTAATCTACTTATGTCCTGAAATTCATCTACCAGTATATACTTAAACTTTTGTTTTATTTCATCGGCTATGTATTTTTTATTTTCTAATAATTCTATTGTTTTAACCTCAAGGTCAGTAAAGTCGATGAGGCTCTCAGCCTTTTTCCGTTCCGAGTAGGCAATATTGAAATTCACGAGAAAATCTCTTAGCATCATCTTGATACTTGTTGAATAATCTTCTGCGAGTAGTCCTATAAGGGTTTTAAGTCCTTCACGCAGGGCACCCAAAGGTTGTTTTACATCCTTTGATACGGTCAGGTTTATGACAGAGTGAATACCTTTGACTTTATTTAATAATGAAAGGGTGAAGTTGTCCATTTTAGATGGTTGCTTAATATTAGGTAGAATACCATTGGATTTGACCTTCCCTCTTTCCCCTCCTTCGGAAGGAGGGGATGAAGGGGAGGTAACAGAATGAAAGTTTTTCGATCCTCCTTGCGCCCGTCCGAACGGCTTTGCCGGGCGGGAAGGAGGGGAGAAGGGGCAGTGTTTTTCTTTTCCCTTGTATAATTCATCTATATTATTTTGCAGGTTTGAGGCATTCCACTGTTCTAATACGCACTCTACTTTTTCGCTTGTTTTATCAGGGAGTTTCTTTTCTGAACGGATTTCGCTGATTTCGTTTATCAACTTCTCGATTTCGTTATGAGAATTTATGATGTTGAAAGATAGATCTTTAGTATTTACAGTTTCTGAGATTGGTACGCATGCATTCCTGATCTTTTCATAGAGCAGTATGAGGTTTTCCTTGAATGATTTTAACCTGCTCTTTTTTGAGTCAGTTTGCTTCCAGAAGATTTCGTTCAGGAATGTATCCAGACTTTTCTCTTCTGCCCATTTCTTGAGAGTATCTTCCAGTGTTTGTTCTTTTAGCCTGCCGGCTTCGAGTTCATCCATAACGCGGAATTGAGGGTTGATGCCTGCTTCTATTGCATTTTCTCTGAGCAAGCGAGCACAAAAACTATGGATGGTGGAGAGATAGGCAAACTCTATCTCCTGACGTTCCTTTTCCATTCCTTTCTGTTCAAATAAACTCGCCGCCCTTATCTTCATCTCGTTTGCCGCCTTCTCCGTAAATGTGAGAGTGAGGATTTCATTGATTGGTGTCTTATGCTCGGTCACAAGGTTTGAAAATCGTTCCACGAGTACGCGTGTTTTCCCTGAACCCGGTCCAGCTACAACACAGATATCTCTATCCGTAATCTCCACACCTTTTTTTTTGAGAATCTGTAAGTTCGTTATTCATAAATTAGTTCCCTTCAGTCACTAATTTATAACTGTTTTGCGAAGTAAAACATAACTAGTTTTTTAAAAGAAATATACGAAACTGTTTTTTTGTCCGTTAATCTGAGATCCATGATTATTTGCCTTTCCTTTTATCCCCTCCTTGCGAAGGAGGGGAGTGAGAGGTGGTTGTAATAATATCATTCAAGACACCTTCTAAATTCTTGATAACATCATTGTTTGTATATCTTAGCACTTTAATCCCTAATGCTTCTATATCTCTTTGTCTTTGTTTGTCATAATTAATCCTGGAATTATAACTATGAACATCTCCATCAACCTCTATTGCTAATCTTAGCTCAGGGCAGTAGAAATCTACCACGTAATTATTGATTCCATATTGTCTTCTAAATTTTAAACCATTAAGCTGTTTTCCCTTTAACTTAGACCAAAGAATTATTTCTGCTTTTGTCATATTCTTTCGCAAGTACTGTTTTTTTTTACATATTCTTTTTATTGAATATGTCCGTCATATTCAAAACACCTCCCCTTTGTCCCTTTCTACTTCCCACCATGCCTAGCCGTTCGGACAGGCGTAATGAAGGACATAGAAAGTTTGTCGAGTACCTCCCCTTTATCCCCTCCTTCGCAAGGAGGGGATAGTTTTGTTTCCTATACAAATCCTTAAAGTTATTCATCATATTGTTTATTGTCTACTGTAAACTGTCTATTGCCTACTGTTTTCATCTAAGTCTCCATTTATCAATCCGACAGACGTTTGCGAAATCGCAGTTTCCCTCACCACAAAAATCAATATTTGCCGGAGCAAGTACAATCCTTCCATTACGGATTTCTCTTGAGAATTTCAGAATATGATTTTCTGCATCTTTTAGCCGTTTATTAAATTCTTTGTTATCAACAGAAAGTGATTTTTTAGTTGGTTTTAGATTGAGCTTAAGCTTGTCGATTAATTCCCGATTATATATTCCCGTCCTTTTAGAGGACTTCAGTGCATAAAATTCAGCGGCGATAGGAACAATCTTAAACACATCTCTCAAGACAAGTATGTAAATAGGCAGTTGTAAATCCAGGCCTTCTTCAAGATCCGTTAACTTGAATTCTGTTTGACCGTATTTGTAGTCTATAATTATGCCAACTTTTTCTCCATTAACTTCTGAAATGTCTACCCTGTCAATCTTGCCCGAGATTTCAATACAGCCCGTTTTACTGTTCATAATCTCTATAGGATTATGATTTTCACCTCCAAATTTCTCTTCAAACATAGAAGGCTTGAATGTTGACAAATCAGATTCTTTTTCCATGGATTCAAATGCTAAAAGCGTATTAAGCATCTCATTTTTGATCTTCAATTCTTCAAAACCTATAACCAATCCTCTGGTTTCTTGATTAAAAATGTCATCAAACAACTTTTCGATGTCTTTAATATCTTTAAAATATTTCTCAAGAACCTTATGGATGATATCCCCCTGTTTAGGTGGACCCAGGGTTTCGGGAATGACTTGTTTAAGATTTAGCGTAAATCCACCAAAGTATTTGTAAGGACACTGAGCGAAATCCCTCAATTTTGTAGCATTGAATCTTGTACTCGTTTCACTAATCTTTTCTACTATCCTTTTGTCAAAAAGTTTAAGCTTCAGGTTATTGTAAGAATCTATCAGTGTTGTTAATGTGTAAAGTTCTTCCCTGAGTGAAGTTCCATTTTCTGTATTGTTGTATAGCCACAGTGCGATATCCTTTTTGTTTTGTTCCTTTTCAGATACATAAGGCGTATTAAGGTGGTAATAGACAAAGCTTTTTGAATCGGTACAAGTAATGATGTCTTCCGGTTCGGGAATTATCCTGGAAAGATTTCTGTGGATTGTAATTTTTTTAAGTATTTCTTCCGGGAATAACTTTTGTATGTCAGACAGGAAAAAGGATGGCAGTGTTAGATTGCCATCGCTGTTCGCTGATGGATATGATAAATAAAGTCTTTCCTTTGCGCGCGTAATCGCTATGTAGAACAGGTATCTTTCTTCGTCCATCTGCTCGCATGCTTCTCTCAGGGTTATCTTTCCTGTGGCATTCAGTCTCTTTCTGTAATAATCCTTCAGGAACAGGTCTTCCCGTAACTGTCTGGGAAATTCTTTCTCTAGCAGGCCTCCCACAAAGACGACCGGCATTTCCCACTGTCTTGCTTCCAGGACATTGATAACGTTAACCACCTCTTTTCTTCTGTCTGTTTTCCTATATAACGTTAAGGCTACCTGTGAATCAAGTATGTGATTGAATTCTTCAAATGTAAGGTTCCTCGTATCCCTGGAAAGTTCACCCAGGGTGTTATTATTAAGAATTGCCATGAATTCCTTCAAGGCACCTGCATCTGATTTGATTAAATCTGAAACTTCCTGATGATGATGATTTCCTTCAGCGGTGTTAATGTTAGCTTCATCAGTCAATTTCCTGAATGGAGCGAATGCCGGTTTGTAAAACAGATTCACAATGTCTATATAACATTTGCAATAGTAGCTGAATGTATGCCTGCCTTCCAGGTTGGTGAAAATTTTCTTCAGTTGTTTCAGGAAATTGTTAACAGGCTTTAATTCAGGGATCGAGGTAAGCTTCAGCCATTTATTGTAATCGTTTATATTGCCTCTTTTTAAGTATTCCTGTTCCAGTTTATTTATAAGATTTCTCTCTATGCCTGTGTTAGATTTTAAGACCTTCCAGACAGCTTCATCCTGCCACTTATCTGTAAAGATTTGTGTCGTATTTATTATGGCCTTAATCAGGGGATTGTCTTTTAAGGGTTTCTTGCCATAGATTCTTACCGGGATGCTGAACCTTGTAAATGTGTCTTCAACGATATCCTGATACTTTTCGATATTTCTGAATATCACGGCTATTTGACTGAAACTGTATCTGTTTCTATAAGTTAGTTTTCTTATCACGCGGGCAATTTGTTCTACTTCATCCTGCATGTTAGCAGCAGCTGTAATCCGCAATGACGTGCCAGAGCTATCAGGTTCTGGTATAACCGGCTCTTCAGGTTGAGAGAATATGTTTGCTTCAATATGCCTTAACATTTGGCTGGTCGTTCTTTTGTTCTCATCAAGTCGCAATTCCTGGAGGCCTAATTCTGCAAGTCTGGAATATGTTTTGTGAGAAGTCTGGAATGCGGGTGGTACAGGATCAGAAGTTTGGTGTGGAAGTGTAACGTAAACGTTCGGTATAAGAGAAGTTAATTTTTTTATAAATTCTAATTCAAGTTGTGTGTAATCGTGGAAGCCGTCTATTAATAATAGCTCGACTTCAGAGAAAATGTTTTTGTTCAGGCATGATAAGGCTTGTGCTAAGAAATCTTCCTGGTCCATCAAGCCCTTTTTGTTCAGGGTTTGTTGATAATGATCATAAAGTGTTACCAGTTCGTTACACTTCAGGTTAAGGGGTAAATGCTTATTGCCTGTTTGAATCCCTTTGAGTACGGCCTTGAATGGTATTGGGTCAAGTGAATTTTCCTTGATCTCCCTTACAAAATTTAGAAAGACGCTTTTAAATCCCGCATAACCTGATACATCTGAGAAATAACCTTTATTGACATCTTTAAGGATGTTTGAAAGGATCAGGTCTTTCTCGTTTTCACTAATAGGTTTAGTCAGGCAAAGGGTATCTTCCTTGTTCTCATTGAGCGGTTTCTGCAGAGGAAGGGCGTCTTGTATTTTATTTGCCAGTCCATAGAAGGTGACAAGTCCTGTGTCAAGATAACCATTAAATTCAGAACCCTGAACTTGTTTCAGGGTCAGAGCTCTGATGTGTTCAACCTGACTGTGGGTTGGCAGGATAAAGATTACGTTATCTTCTTTGTGTTTCTTAACAAATTGGAGAAATTTCTGAAGGACAAGGTTTGTCTTGCCGCTGCCGGCTTTTCCAAAGACTAAAAACCTTTCTTGCATATAACTTTCAAATTTTCAGACAAGATTAACAGGATAAAGGCGCTCAGTTAGATTCAATAGAGCGCTTAGAAGTAAATGATATAAACAATTATGGGGATTTGCTATATGTGGTTTTGATTATAAAGAAAGCCAAGCATGGCAAAATTATGAGATTTTAAGAAATTTTTTGATTGTTATTAAGAATGCTTTTCCTTCTTCTATCTTCAGGATTGCAATTGGTTCTACAATCTCTTCTTCAATATCATAATCAGCGATTTCTCTTATCTTCCTGGCATCCATAAGCATTCTATGGAATTTAGGATCGATTTTTCCGGCTTGGCAAAATAATATCCAATAGCAGAGTCTACTGCTGAATGTTTTACAACATCAATTCCCTCCGATTTCAAAAGGGCTTGTGCGGCATAGAACATGGAGTAATAGATTTTACTGGCGGCATCAGATGGATAATTACTTTTCATGAGCTCTTCTGCTACTTCAATTGCATGTTCAGCCTTTTCAATGAGTTTTTTTACCTCGTCAGTCACACAGAAAACCCTTCTTTCTGTACATGCTCATAAAAAGAAAATCCTTTTTTAATAGCATTATTAAACTGTAATTCCGCAAATACCTTCAGAGATATAATAGGTTTGAAGTCATGATCCCACATGACCTGATAAGCAACATCCTCAAGTTTTCTTTCTATCTCAGGAGTTTTTTTATCCACAAGGGCAATAACATCAATGTCTGAATCCTCTTTCGCTTCACCTTTCACCCTTGAACCAAAAACGATAATCTGCCTTAAATGCCCTTTTACATCAGAAGGAAGTCTATTTTTAAACTTCAATATTAACTCCCTATCTTTCTCATTCATAACCAACCCTCATTCTCATAAGCATTTCAAAACCAAATTTCTTTAGCTTCTTTATGAAATCTCTTCGTTTACATGGCTTCCATTTACCCATTAATGATTGCCTCATTAGGAACGGGCATTTTTTTGTTCAGATTAATCCTGCCTATTACTGGCAATTTATCACCATGTCTAATTTTTATAATCAACCACCCCTCAAGAGCGGACTTCAATTCTTGCTGGCATTGAGATAACGTTTCTCCAAAAGCGATAACACCTGGACACTGTGGAATCTTACCAGAAAAACTATCATCTTCTAACTTATCATAAACTGCTTTACTCATTGCTTTATTAATGTATTGTGTAAGCATATTTAACCTCCTTGTGGAAAAGTAATAGTATTATACAAATAAACGAATATTCTTCTAAACATTTTTCTTTTTCTCTTTTTAAGCAAGAATTGATTTATATTATAAGATGTGGATGCAACAAAGATATGCATGATTGATTGAATCATTTGTCAATAGGTTAGGTTTGACCCTCTGCCCCTCACAGGAACCCTTTATCAGGCAGCTAGTGGGGAACATTTCGGACATGTAATATTTCGGCATTTTCAAAAGGGCGAACGTCTGCTGTTGTTAGTGTGAGCACACCAACAGTTTTGCCTTCTGCCGTAACAAATTCTACTTCGATCCCTTCATCATCTTCATAACAGTGCACTACTGTTCCCACATCACCTGATTTAAGGCTGTGATCTTCAATATCATGCTTTAATACGACCAAGTCTAATTCTTTAAACATATTATAATTCGTTTTAAACGTCCTTTTGCGTCTAACGAACCCTTTTTTCACTTTATTTTTTTCAGTTTATCTTCCTTCTCTATAAAACCTGTTTCCCTTAAAGCCTCTTCTGCATTTTTATGAATTTTGTTCAAGTAGTCTTTAACACTGAGACCTTTTGATTCTTCATAACATTTTCTCTTCCACAACCAAACCTCTTCCAGCGATTTAGATATCGTTACTGTCTTCATAATCTACCTCCATAGGTGTTACAATTCTTATCGGATAGTTATATCCGATCTCAATATTCACAATCAAGACTTCCCTTTCCTGCTTTATATTTGCCAGATGCTTAAAATTCCAGCTTAGTAGGACATCTATCTCAAAAACAACTGCATAAGCAATATGAAGTGCATCTTCAATCTTGCTCCTTGGTATTACGCCTTTATTCAAATAAATTTCTGCCAAGGCACTCATTTCAACATCTTTAAAATTAGGAAGTTTTGTAAGCCCATAAGATTCTATAATAGAAATGAGTTTCTTTTTTTTAATTGGATCATTAGTTTTATTAATTTCGTTGATCACTACATCAGAAACATATACATCATATCGTTGTCCTTCTTTAACGTAAGCAAAGAATTCCTCTGTTACTTTCTTAAGTTCTGGCACATCATCGGCATATAAAAAGTTAATCACCGAAGTATCAAGATATATCTTTATTTTTTTCATATCACTTCCCAGCACTCTAGTACAGTTTTACAAGCTCGGCATTAACGCTCTTGAGAGCGTTATAACGCACATGACGAATCATCTGATGACTTCAGAGAATTGATGGTCAACTCGTCTGGCCGTCTCTCATGCCTGTAAATATTTTAAACCCAAAATCTTTCATCTGTTTAACTTTCACTTATATCCAACCTGAAAAGTGGTTTAATAAAGAGTATCATTTAAATAAAAAGAATAAAAGGAATTTTTCCATAGTCAAGATGCACCCCTGATGAAGGTCAGGTATATTCCCGCTTTAAATGGTTAGTGTCCTGTTTACGCATCAAAAATACCACAGGCTTGATGAGATGAATCATTTGTTATCCTTTTCTTTACGGAATCCGATACGGCCTTTTGGCTTTTCTGGTGGTTCTAATAACCATTTTATGGCATCAAACACAATCTTAAACTTATAATCATATTTCCTTTCCAGAGACTCTATCTTCTTCTGTAATTCCTTGTGTGTTAAAATCATTTCTCTGAGTTTAGTAAACGTTCTCATAATTTGGATGTTTACTTGAATCGCTCTTTCGCTATTAAGAACACTTGAAAGCATAGCTACACCCTGTTCTGTGAATGCCATAGGCTTATACCTAAGACCCATTTTGTCACTTTTGGAGGTCACAAATTGTGACCTCCAATTTTCAAACTCCTTTGTTGTTAACTCAAACATAAAATCATCAGGAAATTGTTTGGCATTACTTATCATGGATGTCCCTGTTTCTTCTAATCTGTTTTTCGAATTCGCGGACTTTGGCTTGTTTGGTAGAGTTTTCAAAATAATCCTTTAATATTTAATTCCTATCTCTTTAAAAAAATCTATTAACTGAAGGCATTTTAATCCAAACGCAGATGATATCGCTGGAATTCTATTTTGTGTATCTTTCTCATCCGCAACAACAATTGCATGCTCACAAATGCTAAGAGCTACCACCCACGGATCAGCCCACTTTGGTTTATTAATTTCATTTTCCCAATATGCCTTATCGTACTGCTTCTTAACTTCTTGAAGTTGTTGGATTTGATATTCATCTACATCCCTGAACAACTCCTTGTTACTTTTGCACCAATTATAGATTTTGCCTTCAAACTTAAGATATCCATTACCTCAGAATAGGAAATCTTACCGGACCGATAAGCATTGGCTGTTTCCCTGACAACTAAATTTCCAACACGATTCTGAAATACTTTATTCCAGTTTCTGCGACCAAACATTTTTTCTTTCTTTTCTTTCAATTTTTCAACACCTTCTTTTTTGAATTGATTATATTTCTCATTAGTTATATGCCCTGACCAAAGAAGTCTAAGCATAATTACCTGCTTACTTACTCCATAGATTATGGAAAGCTTTGAAGTTGTGGCTTCGTTTAGTTGCAAAAATTTTTTGTACTCTTCCTTTAAGTCATCCCTGGGAACAAGAAATTCAGCAGAAAATAAATCAAAGTCATGTTCTATACCTGTGCCTTTTTGCTCAATTTCTATTGAACATATACCGGAGGTTCTTTTAAGCAAGTGATATATTTCATGAAAAAGAGAAAATAACTTTATCGATGGATGGTCGTCCTCATTTAAAACAACAATGGAAATGTCGCCGGAAACACTAAAGCCTCTGACATCTTCTGCCTTTAATGGC
This sequence comes from Candidatus Scalindua rubra, assembly GCA_001723765.1. GTDB lineage: Bacteria > Planctomycetota > Brocadiia > Brocadiales > Scalinduaceae > Scalindua_B > Scalindua_B rubra. The sequence continues at coordinate 23,372 of MAYW01000015.1, read as the reverse complement.
AATTCTATGATTGATACCAAAAATTGTTCTTCCAATACCTGTTTGTAATGCGTTAAAAGTTCGTCTGGTTTCTTCGATTTCAATAGATTGACTTTCAAATATTCTCTAAATTCTCGCGCTAATTCATCAGGTCTTAATGTCTCTGGAAAATCCGGGATCTGACTTCTTTTATCAGTTAACTCGGTCAATTTATTGGCGATGTAATAAGCCCTTCTTTCTGCTATATATACCTGTGGTGTTAATCTTTTTTCACGATTTATTCTAAAGTCGGTTAGTGCAGGCATTGCAGGGAGTGTGTCTGTGAAAAATGCTGCAAGGGAACGGTGATAAATATCAGCCAGTTTTTTTGTTTGAGTTAAAGTAAATGAGGCAATTCCTTTTTCTGTATCATGCACTTTAGCAGGAGTGGTCTTAATCTTTTTTGCTATCTCCTCAACCGTATATCCAGAACTTTCACGAAGCATTTTAAGTACGTTGTGATTAACTTTTATTACCGGACTTTTTATCATTTGTTATTTTCTCCTTCTATTATCTTAATTTCCTCCAGCGTGATGTTGTAAAGTTTGTAAACCATTTGGTCGATCTGTTTTTCGTAGTCGCGGACTTTGGCTTGTTAAACAGGTTTTTACAGATAATCCTCATCTTTGCTAATGGCAAGAATGCACCACTGAGCTTGTCACTTTAGATATAATTTGTCAATTTGAAAGATTTGGCCCTTTCGTTCATTTTTGTAAGGTTCTTTCAGGAACTCGCTTACTAATTTATGAATCGCTTTTTCTAAGGCTGGTTGAATAGACATAAACGTGTCTCCATATTATTCTTTTTCTTCCCCCAAGTCCTCGGCGATTAGTTGGAATTGTTCTAAGGCGTTTTTGAAGGTCTTCAGCTATTTCTCTGGCTATTACATCAGGATCAGGAAGATTTTCTGATTCTTCGAGGCTTTCGTCTTTGAGCCAGAAGATGTCGAGACTTGCTTTATCTCGGTTAACCAGTTCTTCGTAATCGAATGCGCGCCAGCGGCCGTCAGGATTCTTCTCTGACCATGTGGGCTTTCTGTTATGACGGTTTTTAGGATTGTAGCATTTGACAAATTCATCAAGGTCTTCTCGCTTGAGAGGATTTGTTTTAAGGGTAAAATCTTTGTTTGTTCTGAAATCATAAATCCAGAGCTTTTTTGTCCAGGGTGTTTCTGATGCAGGTTTGCGGTCGAAGAACAATACATTTGCTTTTACTCCTTGAGCATAGAAAAGACCTGTCGGAAGTCTCAGGAGTGTATGGACATCACACTCATGGAGCAATTTACGTCTGATCGTTTCTCCTGCACCGCCTTCAAATAAAACATTATCCGGCACAACGATAGCAGCACGGCCGTGTTGCTTGAGTAAAGTTTTTACGTGCTGGGCAAAATTTAATTGCTTGTTTGACGTTGTTGACCAGAAATCTTCTCTTTCTATAGTCTCTTTTTCTTTATAGGGTTTTCCATCCGCTCCGATTATGGTTGTACTGCTTTTTTTGCCAAAGGGAGGATTGGTAATTACTATTTCAAACCGATCTCCCGGATCGCTGGCAAGTGAGTCGGAAACTATTAATGGAAGATCATCTCCATGGCCAATTCCATGAAGCATCATATTCATTGCACAAAGTCGTGCAGTATTATGAACCAGTTCCCAGCCTCTCAATGCACTTTCGTCAAGGAACCGCTTCTGATCTTTATTCAATTTGAAATGTTTTGCGATGTAGTCGTGAGAAGCAAGAAGAAAGCCTCCTGTACCACATGCCGGATCGCAGATCGTCTCTTTGGATTTTGGAGCAATTACATCAACCATGGTCGCAATCAATGGACGAGGGGTAAAATACTGTCCTGCGCCAGACTTCGTATCCTGTGCATTTTTTTCGAGCAGTCCTTCGTAAGCATCGCCTTTAACATCAGCGCTCATGGAAGACCAGTCTTCCTTATCAATGAGGTCAACGATAAGACGGCGGAGTTTTGCAGGATCCTGGAATTTATTTTGTGCTCTGCCGAATATTAATTGAAGAAGGCCTTTTTTCTGTCCGAGTTCTTCAAGTAAATGACGGTAATGGTCAAAAAGATCGTCACCGTCTTTTTTCAGAAGACTCTGCCATCCATATTCTTTAGGAATAGGGCTTGGCAGATTATAAGGAGGCTTTGAACGCTCATCAGCCATCTTGAGAAAGAGCAGATAGGTTAGCTGCTCTACATAATCCCCATAACTCATCCCGTCATCGCGAAGGACGTTACAGTAATTCCAGAGTTTTTGAACTATTTGTGCAGGGCTCATAATTTGATCTTGGAATTTTTATATGTGGGTGTGAGTGGCCTTTCGCTCCTACTTCCTGTCCTCAACAGGAATATCTTCAGGCTGAATCCAGTCAATCTTTCCATGACGGAACGGAATTTCCTGCCTTTTTATGCTGCATAAAGCACCTCCCCGGATTTTGCATAATCGGCAATAAGTGATGTTTCACTTTCAAGTTCTTCTGGTGTTAAGGTAATAATATCGAAAGGAATCATAAATTTCTTAATAGTTTTCACTTCTGCTTCCATAGTAAGGTTTGCTCTATCAAAAATATTTTTATTCTTGAAATCATTGGATACTATTACAATGTCAATATCACTTTCTTCTGTTGTAGCCCCTGTAACTTGAGAACCAAAAAGAATAATTTTCTCAATATGCAAGTCTTTTTGTTCAAGACATTTTCCAAGAAAAGCTACTGCTCTTTTAATTGTTTTTTTAACCACTTTAATATCTCCTCAGATTTTTGAATTATTTTATGTGTTCTTTCTTTTCTATATTCTTTATTCATTTTTTTTAAGTCTTTCAGGATAACGTGTAGGAATACTGGCTCTGTTAAGAGTAAAAACCCATTGAAATAAATCTTCTGGCAATTCCAAACCGATTTTCTCTATTAAAAAAACCAGATTATGAACTTTTGGTGGTATTTTATCCAGTCTTTTCTGGTAAAGTCCTTTGATTGCCTTTTCCAGGGCAAGATGACAGAAAAATACTGAATAAATGTATTTTCTACCGCTAAATAAATATTCTGCAGTTTTTATGTCGTAGTCAGCTTGTTTAAACCACTCTTCAGATTTCAGCGGCATGTTTATTTCTCCCAACAACTTTTATTTTATCATTATCTTTATACTTAAGCTATTGCAAATAGACACTGCTAAACTACACGTTTATTTTGATCACTCAAGTAGCTTCACATCCAGTCTTCAGGATTATAGTCTTTTTTAACAGTATATACATTCTTCTCTTTTTGACGGCTTCTTACTCTTTCTGCTTGCCCTTTTCTTCATAAGAGATTTTTATGTTGATTTGACCGCTCATCAGCCATCTTGAGAAATAACAAATACGTAAGCTGCTCCTTGCCTACCTGCAAGAGTTCATACGCAGACAGGTCTCCCATTTTACCTGCGTACCGAAGGTAAGTAGGCAGACAGGAGTTTTTGAACAATTCGTGCAGGACTCATAATTTCACCTAAAAATTACTTTTACTACATTTTATGTGTAGAATTTCACTTAATATATGAAATACAGCATACAGAATATACTACTTATAATTTATTGAGAAAAAATTCTTTTAAACCGATTAATACACATATCTATCCATTGATTATACACTGTAGGAGTGATTGGAATGAAAAGCCTATTGAAAGAGGCACTGTCCTCCTGATCCATGGAAAATGAAATACTATTTCCACTTTCCGGAAGTTCATGCACAAATACATTGTCCATATTCTCCAATCCAATATAACACCAACCGTTATTCCCTTCAAAGATTTCATAGGCGCCTAAACAAAGCTCTTTAATTCTTGAAGGAGATGCAAAATGATCGCTAAAAATTAATCCCACTTTTTTAATAATTGGATTTAAGATGAACACGATTAGTCCATCATCAAAATAAGCAAGTGTGTTTTTTTGACTCCTTATTCCTGTCCAATCACGTTTTAATTCTGGTTCATAACCATCCCGCATTATTGCCAATTTGTTAGAACACATTTCTGTAAACTTTTCATCAAGTTTAGCTTCGAGAGATACTATATCGATATTTCGGGTAGGTTGAGGCCACCAGACAACTAACAACTCCGTCCCATCGAAAAATGAAAAGCCTTTAATTTGTTTTAGTGCTGTTTCGATACGTTTTTCAAATATTTCAGGTGGTGCTGCTTGCTCCATGAGATGTAGTTCTCTTAATCCCTTTATTATTTCATCTTTAAGACCATTTGGATCAGCAAATTTAGCTCTATACAATCCTGATTGATAATCTTCGACTTCTTTTTGAAATTTTATTTGTGCTTCTTCTTTTTCGCAATCTTGTATGAAAGCAAGTATAGGCTTACCCAACTCTCTTGCTACACAATATTCTTTATGTGTAACGGAAATTCTTTCTGGTGTTAAATAACCATATTCCGAACCCATTATAAGCACATAAACATCTGAAGACTCGACCTCTGAAACGCAGGCAATATCAGAAGAATATGGTCGTGCTCCAAAATTTTCGCTCATAATCGGTTTATCACCCATGATTTCTACAGCCGTTTTTGCTGCTTTTCGAAATTCTTCAAAATCGGTAACTACTGAGCTTATAAAAACTTTTCGCATGTTAATTTATCCTTTCGAAAAGATGTTCAACATAATCACCATAACTCATCCCGTCATCACGAAGTACGTTACAGAAGTTTCAGCCTGCGTCTTATCAAATACAAGCAGGAGTTTTAGACGATATCAGCAATGCTTGTTATCGTTCTCGCACAATGCCCTTAATTTACATGAAACACTTTCTTTACTAATTCTTCTAACTCGTGTGTTATGTTGTCTGGATTTCCAAAATGTTTCTTACAAGAAAACGTATTGCTGAAATGTTTATCCATACCTGCCTCCTCCTCCATTCTTTTCGACATCTTTGCAATCGTATTTGTGTTCGCTAAATCTATAACTTCTTTGTTCTTCCCTTCAGTATCAGGCTTTCCATCTAGCTCTAGCCAAACTGAATAACTAGTATTAAATGCGTTTAGAATTTTCTGAAATTTTGGTATCTGTTCTTTATTACCGGTCACAATTATTGAATATCCTATTTCTTCAGGAAATTCTTTGAATAAACCAAGCTTTCTCCCCGTAGCCACAATCGCTATTTCATCTTGTTCGCCCTCTACCAAAATATTATGCCTAGAAAAAAACATCTCATTGTGTTTCAAATCAAAGGAGTTTAATAATTTGAATCCTTTTAGTTCCTCTAAGCACCCCAACACCCCTTGTTCGCATTGATTCACCTTTGTACCAGATGTAACATCTTCTTTTACCACCATTCCGACCTGATCGTATGCTGCTATGTCGACAAACGCTGGCGAGTGAGTTGAGTAAATTACTTGATCTTGAACAGTGCCATTCTCATCGTTTTCAAACACGAACTCTTTCAGCACGCGATAAATCAAACGTTGTGACTGCGGGTGAATGTATAATTCTGGCTCTTCAATCGCCACTTCCAATTGAACTTGCTCAACGGTTGGCATGAGTCTAGCGATTACTCCGCATAATGCACCCTCAATTGTGCTAAGTACGGATAACCTTGTAACCTCTTCACTGGCATTTTCGGTAGTGGGAGTACTTGACGGATTCAAAAGATTTTGGAGAGTATTCAAGGCGCTTTCAATCTCATGATAACGCGGATCTGCTTTGATGATTCGGTCGGATAAATCCCCCATTAACTTCCTGAAAACTGTGCTTGAAGATCGCTTATCAATTTCATCGGAATAATCAGTGATTGCTGGCAGAAGATAAAAATCTGGTAAAAATCTAAGAAGGTTTTGTTGAAAACCCATTGCTTTGCCATCGGCGAGTTTTGGTTCATCAAATTCAATATTATCGCGCTCAATAATAACTTTTCCTATTCCAGACTCATAGCTTTTCTTGTCTACTTTACCGTCTTCCTTAATAACATATTCCAATATCCCGTATTCTTCGGCAATTTCTTTCCAGTTAGGTTTATTACCTTTTTCTTCTTTTATCTTTTCTATTGACAATTGCCAATCTTTAGGTTCGGCAAGGTATCCATGATAGATAGCTTCTATTTGTTCTTTACCTGACTTCCTATCTTCTGTAATTCTCAATTCTTTACGGATGATCAGCTTATCTCCAAGTAAATAACGTTTAAGGTTATGTCTCTCATATTCAGTAAGTTCAGTAAATTCGACTTCAATAATCATAGGTTGTTCATGATTACTCAAATCTGAACATTTCACGCCCCCAGTGCCAACTGATAAGAAACAGGAAATAGCCCGTAATATATTTGATTTTCCAGTGTTATTTTCACCCACAAAAGTTTGAAGAGGTTCAATACGGATTTTCCCTGTATCAACTATTGAACGATAATTACTTACTGATAATGCAGATAAACGCACTTTTTAGACCTCCTTGGTTAATTCGGTCTTAATAGATGATTTCGAAGCACAGAGATGATTATTATCAGGGGGCTCTTTATATAGTGAAGAAATAAGCTTACCTGAAAAAGCCTTTTTGAGAATCGACTGGCGAAGGCAATCAGCACGCTGCAGATTATTTACTAAGTCACTTTCTATCTCATCAATAATTGAAAGTTTCTGGTCTACTTCATTTACAATTTGTTTTTGCTCTTCCATAGGGGGAAGAGGTACGGGTAAATTCCGAAATATAGGTAAGGTCACTCGTAGTCTCGTAGTTCCAAATGCCAATCTTGTAGCAAAGTTCCTTGCAACTTGAGAGTTAAAATAGTGCATTAAAAAATAAGATTCTACAGCTTTGTCATTAACAGACATTTTTATAACATCGGGCGTTACCATAGCAGGACCGATATTTTTTGGATACATTGCGCACACACCGGGTGGCTCTCCTAGTTTAGTTATAAGAAGTTCTCCACCATAAACAGAGTAAGGTTTAAAAAGTTCTTCCCATTTCGTTGCATCCATAAAACCAGGCTTACTGGTAAGATATTTCCCGGGAACAACATGCCTCAAAAATATAATAGGTATTCCTTCCGGTCTAAAGTCTCTAGCCTTAAATATAGTTCCGAATGGGCCAGCACAAATAGCATTTTCCTCATACAAAGCTAATATTTCTGGAGTTGCCCACACCCATCCTTCCGGCAATTCAGAAAGTTTAAAAGTATCTGGTTTAACAGGTTCTTTATATTTATTCTTCCACTTATCATCCTTTGGCTCTTTGCCTTTTGCCTTCATTCTTTCTAATTCGGACCCTTCCCCCCTCCTTCGGCGTTCGGTGAGAATGCGTTTGAGGAGTTTGCTTGCTGATTCAACATCTGGACTTTGCTTCCTCCACTTTTCTGTAAGTTTCCCTTCAACGGCAGATTTAAGTACAGAGGCTTTGTAACGTTTGAGATTAGCCTTTATCCTATTCAATGCAGCTACGGCTTCATCAAGGCGGGAAAATTGTTTCTCAATTTCTGCAACAATGATTTTTTGTTCTTTTGGTGGTGCTAAAGGAATTGCTACTTTTGACAATTTAGTAGCATTAACATTTGGGACAGCGATTCCAAGTTTGCTTGCACCTATAGCTGCCCAATAATCAGGACTTTTAAGAAAGTAATAGACATATCTTTTATCTATTGGTTCACGCGGTTTAAAGCGGATTAAATAAGACGCAAATACTGCATTCACGACATTTGTTAATAAATAACTAACTCCAACTGACCCAGCACGAGAAATGACAATATCACCAGATTGGAGAAGATATTTATTTATATCATCCGGTTCTTCTGTACAATAAGGAACAGTTTTCCAATCAACAGAACCAGACGTTATGTCTGTTGTCCTTAAAAGTTTGAGATTACCGTTGGTAGGATTAGCTTTTGTAGTCCAACCATATTGAGGTTTACTACATATTTCACCAAGAGTACTAATTATCCAAGTTTTGGGCAACTCATTTTTATTTTGATTCATTGTATTCATGCCGCCAGAACTTTATTCATCTCATCCATTATCGACCATAAATCTTCACCAAATAATTGATACACCTTTCCCAAACCACCTTCAGGCTTAAAAGGTACAGAATCAAAATCATCTTTTTCAATGCTTAAACTTCCAACGATGTGTTCTTTAATCATCTCAAGCCAGTGAAGTTGTTCATCAGTAAATTTTTTCTGTCCTGACAGCCATTCTTCATACCTCCTCTGAACATGCTCTGCAAAAGGCTCAAGTTCATCCTCCTGATGCAAGGCTAATCGAATCAATGAAACCAGATCAGTAAGTATCTTTTGTGCGTTTGCGCCTCTTACCTTTGATTTTTCTAAAGCAGCATAGGCTTCCCAGAGCCTGTCAACACCCCAAAGATAAGGAGGCTTTTCTATTATGCTTGCAAGCTCTTTAATCTGTTCAAAACGAAGTCTTGACTTATACGGCTTACTATAAAGTATTTGAAGAGCTGTTATTTCATCTTTGTTATCTTTAATAAATTGTTCAAAAGAAGTAACCAGACCTTTTGCCTTATCCAAGGCCTCCGCACTGTACTCAGCCGCTGTAACTTTATCTTTACTAACAGTATCAATCGTCTGTTCGGTAGTTTTATGTAATTCGACAAGTTTCTTCCGAAGCTCTGGATTATGAATGGGTTTAACTGCCTCTATTTTCATTTTGTTAGCAGCCAGTTTGATCTGTTCTGCTGTTGGCTCTTTAACTCCGGGATTGTCCTTTTTTGCCTGTTCAATATGATTGTCAGGATTGACTGCCTGGACGAGGTTACCTGTTAATTCCTTGATAGTTTTGCCATCACTAAGTTTTTGAACTTCAGCCTTATCCTCCGGACTGATCTTTTTATCCAGTCTTGCAAGTCTTCCGGCTATGGATGAAAGGACATCATCTTCAATATTTCCGAGGGCAACTGCCTGAAGAAGCTGTTCCAGAGAAACGGTTTTCTTTCTTTCCATAGGCCTGGAATCAGTTTTGTCCTTCTCGCAAATGCCCAAGGCATCGACTATGATGAAATGGGTTTTGCTTTTGGCATCGGGAGTTACTGATTGTAGATCATTATCATTAATAACCCGCACTCCACGGCCTTTCATCTGCTCAAAATATGTTCGTGAATTAATAGTACGAAGAAATAAGACTATTTCCAATGGTTTTATGTCAGTTCCAGTGGCTATCATATCTACAGTCACGGCAATTCGGGGATTGTAACTGTTTCTGAATGAGGCTATAAGGTCATCCGTACTCATGCCGGTTGTTTTGTACGTAATTTTTTGAGCAAACTCATTCCCTTTACCAAACTCTTCTCTGACAATCTTTACAATATCCTCTGCATGTGAATCATCTTTGGCATAAATGAGGGTTTTTGGTACTTCTGTACGGCCGGGGAATATCTCGGTAGAAAGTTTATCCCTAAACGTCTTAATCACTGTCCTGATCTATTGAAACAACATCCCTATCAAGCTGGTTTGCACCATATTCCAGCTCTTCATCCAATCTTTCCCAGCGTACAGAACGTGTCTCCCGATCACGTTTGTCAACGTAGTATCCTGCATCGATCGATGAACCTTCCCGGGTAATTTGTGTACGAATCTGGTAAACGTCATAATTTACATTGACCCCATCAGCTACAGCCTGTTCATGAGGATATTCCATTACTAGATTCTGATTGAAAAAACCAAAGGTCTGCTTACCGGGAGTAGCAGTTAGACCAATAATAAAGGCATCAAAATATTCAAGAACCTGACGCCAGAGATTATAAATGGATCTATGGCATTCATCAGTGATGATAATGTCAAAGGTTTCTATAGGTACATCGGGGTTATACTCAACAGGCGGTGGCTCTTTGTAGATGTTCTCCATACCTGAGACAGAGTGCTCATCAATCTCTTCATCAATTTCCTCGCCTTTAAGTATGGAATACAATCTTTGAATAGTAGAGATACAAACCCGTGCAGTTTTGTCTATCTGATTTGACTTAAGCTGTTGAACTATATATTCCTCGGTGAATTTATAAGGGGTATAAGGAGATTGAAATTGCTGAAATTCCTTTAATGTCTGTCTCCCCAAATTGGCACGATCAACGAGAAATAAAACCCGTTTTGCATCCGCAAACTTGGTTAAACGATAGATAAAATTGACTGCAGTAAATGTCTTTCCACTTCCAGTAGCCATCTGGATAAGGGCACGGGGGCGGTTCTCAGCAAGGGATTTCTCCAGATTATTAATGGCTGTTATTTGTGCTGGCCAGAGGCCTTCTTCAATGGGAGGAAACATTTTACTTAGCATGGATCGTAAGTTTAAATGCGTGTAGGAGGTTGTCCTTGCATCTGCTGCCTGACTTAATCTAGTAGAGGTATCTTCTGTAAGCCATTCTACAAGTGTCTCTGGACGATGAAAAGAGAAGACATTACGTGACCTTGGATCAGGATCTAATCCGTTCGTAAATTGAGTTTCTTCACCGGTAGATTCATATGCAAAGGGAAGAGGTGTGTACCAGGCCGGAAGGTTGTCTGGAAGTCCTTTTGCATATTTTATTGATTGAGTTTCAACTCCTGTGAGAGTAGTTCCGACTCTTTTTGCCTCAATGACACCGGCAGCCTTACCATCCACATAGAAAAGATAATCTGCCTCACCATGGCCAGGCTTTAAAGGGAAAAATCTAAGAACTACTCCTCTATTAGCGTGAATATTAGCGTCCTTATAATTGCAGATGTGCCAGCCGGATTTTTCCAGCATTTTGTCAATTTCTTCACGAGCTTTATCTTCAGGCTTGTTTCCCATACTCATCTATACATCTAAAAAAAGGTAAGCAAACAACTTGTTGTGAATTTATGTGAAATTTTACTCATATAAACTAAGTATGTCGCTAGCTAAATATAAAAGATTATGGTCGCTTACGGGAGTAATTATGTTCCAGACAATTGTCTTGAAACACAATTCTCCGGCGATATATTAGAATGTGATAAAAGTGATTTGTAACTGCTATCTTTGGTTCTTTTGTTTCTCAAAAGAACTAAGCAATAGCGCAAAAAGCGATATTGCCGACATTATAAAAGAGTGGGGTTGTTTTGCAATATAAAAGATTATTCACCGCAGAGACACGAAGAACGCAAAGAAAAACTGAAAATATAGGAGAAAAGAAAGAAGACAGAAGCTAGAGATAAGAAGCAAGAGGAAAGGAGGCGAATGACCTTTTTGTCATAGCTTTTTTCTTTACTCTTCATGTTAGAATATATCATCAACGCATATATATTGTAAACATAAAAGCGGCATCATAATGTCGCTTTGTAAATTTATTTCTTAAATATTATAGAGTGATGGGGATAAATGTGCAGTATTGTACCTTATATCTTATCCTTGACATTCGGATATAATAAAGTTGACTGAGATTTTTGTGGTAGTATAATTAAAAATTATGAGTATGAAACCTGAACAGTTAGTAAAAGAAATTCTGCAGCTTCCAACTCAGCAAAGAGCTTTTCTAGCTGAAAAGCTACTTGAGAGCCTTGATTTTACTCAAGATTTTCAGTTAACTAAAGAATGGTCTGAAGAAATTAAACGTCGTTGCGAGGAAATCGATAAAGGATCGGTAGAACTTATTCCCACAGAAGATGTTTTTAAAAAAGCATATAGACAGCTCGGATGAAACCCGTAAAATTCCACCCGGAAGCTCAAATCGAGTTTTTAAACTCCTCCCTATACTATGAAGAGCAGCAGGAAAATTTAGGCAAGCGTTTTATTGAACATGTTGAAGAATCCGTCAGACGAATACAAATTAATCCATTGTTATATCCTATTGCAGAAAACGATTGCCGTAAATGTCGCGTCAATAAATTTCCCTACGGTACCATCTATAGAATAAAAAAGAATCATATAGAAATAATAGCGGTTATGAATCTATATAGAAAACCAGGTTATTGGAAAGATAGACTTGGTTAAATAGGGATAGCGCCTGTTTTTGAATAGATAATTAAGAATTTGATAAAAGTGATTTGTAACTGCTATCTTTGGTTCTTTTGTTTCTTAAAAGAACCAAAGACATTATAAAAGAGTGAGTTTGTTTTGTAAGTTGAAAATGGGTGAATTTTCTGTTGATATTTTTTACATGATATTATCTTTTCAACCAAATCTCATTAGCGATCTTATTGGAAATTCCTGCCTGTCGCCAAATTGAACTCAATGTTCCTTGCGGAATACTTTTCTTGTTTCTTGGAACAACAACTACACGGTTATTCCCCTGATATTCGCCTACATATATATCTTCTTTGCCACGTCTTTTTATAGTAATCCCAATTTGGCGTAGTATCCATGCAACCTCATCGCTTGATAAGTTTTTAGGCATACTCAAATTCCAATGAAATGGCCTCTAAAAACTGTTCGATTGTATCATTCTCAGGGAACAGGTAACTCTTTAATTCATTCATTGGAACGGGTCTATAAATTTCATTTTCTCTTCCTTCGGAAACCATAAATTCAAGATATTCTGCAATGGCATTTCTCAGCCCCTCAATTGCTTCCTTTTTAGTATTGCCACAGGATGCTACGTCCAATTCTAAACACAGAGAAGCATATTGCCCATCCTCTTCTTTCACAAAACATGTAAATTTTTGCATCTTACTTTCCTATTCTAAAGTTTGTCAGATTTATTATGATTTGATAACGACTATATGTGGTAAGAAAGTTCATGTTATTACATCCATGCAAACACAAACATAATTTATCTGCACCCTATCCGTATTATCAAAGTATATAAGCCACACCAGCAGGTCTTTACCTGCCATACTTACAACCTGAAGATTTCTTATGTGGATGTGTTATCCTATTTTGACCTTTTTTGCGGGCTTATCATCTTTTTCTTTCTCGCCAAGTGATTCTATCCGGGAATCAATAAGAGTACGAATTGCTAACCACAATTCTTTTTTTGCCTCTTCCATGTGATGTGCAAAATTAGTATTCTTAACAAGAGAAGTTAAACCACAAAAAATACATCCTTCTTCACTAATTTTCTTTGCTATCATTTCTATTTCCTCCAAAAGTTACATTAAGACGTTCACCCTCGAACTTCGCATCAGTTATATCAAGAGACTTAAAAGCTCGAGGCAATATAATATTACGCTTAAAATTTTCAATCTTCACAATAAGTTCGCCCCCTTTGACCCACATGTCGATATCCTCTTTTTTTGTAAAAGGCATGTGTATAGATATGCGGTTCATGCCATCGCGTTGATAAATTTCTATTGGTTTTTTATCATAAAATATCTTAGTCGGGTCATTTTCATTATATAGCTCATTGGCCATTTTTCTTAACAGGTCAAAACCCACAACTTCCGTGTTCTTAAAACCAACTTTTAATATCTTAAGGGGTGAAAAGGCACACTTAATCTCCTGTAAATGCTTTTGTTGAATATGATACCATTTACTTAAATACTCTCCTTCAGCACTCTTTGGAAATATCTTATTAACTATAACAGCATCTACCGGGAAATTAAATAGATTCAGATAAGCGTATGCCCTTTGTGATTCTTTTATGACCATTTTTTCAGGATTCATAACCAGCCTTACAGAAGTTTTCTTTTCATCACTTAACACTTCGTTTAGACCGTCAAGCTTCTTATACATGTCTTCAATATTTCCATATACATCGTCACCGGGGAGTTCAATCTTAACTAAGGGATTTACAAATGGTTTTACCATTTTCATTAATTTTTTTTCAACATGAAATATCTTTTCCATATACCACTGCAGGATATCGGGAAAACTCAGCATGCGTACTGTGCCGCCTGTTGGTGCGCAATCTATCAATGCTACATCAAACTCATCTTGATCATAATACGTCTTGATCTTGAGGAGGCTGAACAGCTCTTCCATTCCCGGAAATATTGCAAGTTCTTCTGCAATGATGTCACTGAAACCTCCAGCTTTTACCAGATTTTGTTTAATGAAATTCTGGATCGTGCCCCAGTTTTTCATCAATTCTTCCTGTACGTCTATTTCAAGACCATAGAGATTATTGCCAAGTTCCTTTATCTCGTACCCAATCTCCATGTCAAACGAATCAGACAGACTATGAGCCGGGTCTGTACTGGTAACGAGTGTCTTGTATCCGAGTTCGGCACATTTGACTGCTGTGGCTGCCGAGATACTGGTTTTGCCAACACCACCTTTGCCAGTAAATAATATAATTCTCATGAATTGACAACCTTTATAGAATAAATTTTATGAACCCCTTTGTATCTGGTAATATTTTTGAAGCCTATCTAAAAGGGATTTACTCATTCCACAATGACTGAATGATTAATAATGAAGAATGATTTGAGTACCAATGAATTATATCACCGGTAAACATTAGTGTCAATCTTGCAAAACGCAAAAGACCTTTTCATCGGGATGATGGAAGGCTAAAGAAAAGATGTGTTGTTGATATCTATTCTGCCTGTGCCTGTATCGCGGTTATAGCTATAGTGTATACGATGTCCTCCACAAGACATCCTCTGCTGAGATCGTTTACAGGCCTCTTCAAACCCTGAAGCACCGGGCCTATGGCAATGGCTCCAGAAGATCTCTGCACAGCTTTATAAGTATTGTTGCCCGTATTGAGGTCAGGAAAGATAAAGACTGTTGCCCTGCCTGCTACTTTGCTGTCGGGAAGCTTGATCCTGGCTACTCCCGGATCAACTGCAGCATCGTACTGTATTGGACCCTCAACGAGAAGGTCAGGTCTTTTGCATTTTGCAATTTCTGTAGCTTCTCTTACCCTGTCAACTTCCGGTCCCTTCCCTGATTTGCCGGTAGAATATGAAAGCATAGCAACATACGGGTCTATACCAAAATCTTTAGCTGTATCTGCGCTTGAGATAGCAATATCAGAAAGCTGTTCTGCACTTGGATCAGGAATTATTGCACAATCTCCATATACAAGCACCCTGTCTTTAAGGCACATGAAGAATATACTGGAAGCATTTTTTATACCAGGCCTTGTCTTAACTATTTCAAATGCCGGTCTGATTGTTTGCTGCGTTGTGTGAACAGCGCCGGAAACTAATCCATCAGCTTCCCCCTTATGTATCATCATGGTGCCATAATAGATTGTGTCCTGCATCCGGTCTTGTGCGATATCCATTGTGTAATGTTTATGTTTTCTCAGCTCATAATAAGTGTTAACATAATCCTCAAACTTTTGTGATTCGATGGGATTTATGATATCAATTCCGCTGTCCAGTTTTAAATCCAATGCAGTAGCTTTTTTCATAATCAGGCCCGTATCACCAAGGAGTACTAAATCAGCGATCTCCCTGGCTCTTATCCATTCAGCCGCTTTCAAAGTCCTGTCGTCGTCCCCCTCTGGAAGAACTATACGCTTCTTTATCAAACGCGCTCTCTCTATTATTTCATATTTGAATATCTCAGGTGTCCGTTTCCTGATTTTATCCAGTTTTAGTTTATTGTTTATTTTTTCATAATCAACATGCCGGTAGATCAAAGACTTCGCAATATCAATCTTCTGAATGTCATTTGAAGATACATGGACAACAAGAGAGCCGATTCTATTCGCAGCTTCTATTGTGTTGCACTTGACACTTAAAATGGGAAGCGGTAATTCACTTAAACTTCCAATCAATTCCATTATGTTATCATTTGGCAAGAGTTCTCCTGTTAAAACAATACCTGATATGTTCGGGTAGGAAGGAGAGATTAAGGATGTTATACAGCCAAGAAGTATCTCGTTTCTATCACCTCCAGTAATGATCAGTGTTCCATTATGTATATATTTTAGAGCATTCTCAAAGCCCATAGAGGCAATTATAGTTTCAACTGCGATATTCGAAAGATGCTCCTGGCCGAACAATACTTCAGCATCAAGACTCCTGGCTATATCGCATAAACGGGGTTTTGGTAAAATTGAATCGTAGGGGACAGAACCTAAGTAATCTATTTTCTGCTTCTCAAGTATTTTTCTCAGACCTTTATCAACCTCCGAAAATCTTTTAGTTTCTATTTTATTAACAATAACACCCAGAAAATCGCAGGACTGCTCATCAAAGGAATCTTTGTCCGTTAACACACCGGAGGATATTTCATCCATCGATTTTCCATATCCGTCTTCAATAAGGATTATGCCGGCATTCAGGTTATTCGCAATGTCAGCATTTATATCAAACTCAAAGGCTGATTTCATTCCTACATAGTCAGTGCCGTCAATAATGACTATGTCTTTATCCTTCTCTACTTTTTTGTAAGATTCCCGAACTTTCTGAAAGAATGTTTCGTGATCATTATTTGTAATGTAATGATTTAGTTCTTTTATGGTTACCGGGTTTATGTGTTTCAACTCATCTTCAATACCGAATATCTCTTTAATCATTATTGATACTTTATCGTAATCTTCGTTCTTTCTGTATTTCTGACCTATGGGCTTAAAATAACCGACATTTGTGACTATGCCCCTAAGAGCATTGATTAGGCCAAGACAGATTACACCCTTCCCGGATTTTGGGCTGGTGGAAGCCAGAAAGATATTTTTTGCCATATTCTGATCCGTTCTGTAATTATGGTTAGTAGTTTAGTCTCTAAATCGACAATTTCTTGCTTTTTTTGACTGGAAATTGTCGATTTAGAGACTGTTGGGTAGTTTTTATAAATTTTATTTTTCGGAGAATTTTTTAATGGTCAATAGAGATGTTTTAAGCGAATACGATATTAAACAAGAAGAAATAGAAAAGGAACTTGAAGAAATAATGGGTGGTGATGACAGCCTACAAAACATTAATGACGTATACAATACCTCAATTAAAAATTTTGAATTAGGGACGATATTAAAAGGTAAGATACTGGGTGAAATAGGTAATGACGTAATAATAGACACAGGATATAAATCTGAAGGCATAATCCCACTTTCTGAATTTGATGACCCCGAAGAAATTAAGACAGGAACTGAGATAGAGGTAGTATTAGAGTCATTCGAAGACGATACGGGTCTTATACAAATTTCAAAACGAAAGGCAGATCGTATTCGTGGTTGGGAAAAAATAATTACCAAGTACAAAGAAGGGGATGTAGTAAAAGGTAAAGTTGTAAGAAAAATAAAAGGTGGCTTGCTTGTTGATGTGGGTATTCCAATCTTTTTGCCAGCTTCACAAATTGATACTAAACCCCCAGGTGAGATTGCCGAGTATATAGGAAGTGAAGTTACGTGCAAGATATTAAAAATTGATGAACTTCAACAGAATATTATAGTATCAAGAAGAAAGCTTATAGAGGAAGAAAGAAGTAAGCAAAGACGTGAATTCTTAGGCAACGTTGAGGTTGATCAGATTGTGAAAGGCACTGTTAAAAATATTGCAGACTTTGGAGCATTTATTGATCTAGGAGGCATAGATGGCCTACTTCATATAACAGATATGAGTTGGGGAAGGATCAGTCACCCTTCCGAAATGTTAGCAATAGGTGATGAGATAGAAGTAAAGATACTTGATATTGATAAAGAAAAGGATAAGGTTTCTCTTGGGTTAAAGCAAAAAACAGAAAACCCATGGTTAAACGTGGAAGAAAGATACCCAATTGGCTCAAAAATTAAGGGTCAAGTGGTGAATATTATGTCCTATGGTGCTTTTATTAAATTGGAAACTGGCATTGAAGGTTTAGTACACATTTCTGAAATGTCATGGACGAGACGTATAAATCATCCTTCAGAAATTGCTGCTATTGGAGATACCGTTGAGGCTATAGTATTAAACATAAACAAAGACAAAGAAGAAATTTCTTTAAGTATTAAGCAAGTTGAAAAAAATCCATGGACGCTTATAGAAGAAAAATACCCATCAGGAACCAAAATAAAGGGAAGAGTTCGGAATTTAACTAATTACGGCGCCTTTGTAGAAATAGACGATGGTATAGATGGTCTCCTTCATATATCAGATCTGTCATGGTCAAAAAAAGTTGGACATCCCTCAGAAGTACTCAAGAAGGGTGATAAGATAGAAGTTGCCGTTCTATCAGTCGATAAGGAGAAAAAAAGGGTATCATTAGGAATTAAACAACTTACAGATGACCCCTGGAAAAAAGATATTCCCGAGAAATTTTCTGTCGGAGACATTGTAAAAGGCAAGGTTACCAAAATTACTAATTTTGGGGCATTTTTAGACTTAGGTAATAGTATTGAGGGATTATTGCATATTTCAGAAGTTTCTAATGAAAAGGTTAAAAAGCTTGAACAAGTTATTTCCATCGGGCAAGAACTAGATGTAAAGATTGTAACAATCGAGCCGGAAGCAAGAAAGATAGGACTAAGCCTAAAAGGCATTGAAAAAACATCAGAACAGGAAAGTAAACCTCAGGAAGAGCAAATTGATACAAAAACTTCCAATGACATTGGTGAAGAGAAAGTTGATACAAAAGCTTCCGATGATATAGAAGAAGAGAAAGCCGATGACATAAAAGAGGAAAATACATAAAAGTTAGGAGGATTGTTATACGGTTTCATCACTTCAATCATATTTAAAAGAAATTAATAGCATACCTCTTTTAAACCCTGAGCAGGAAAAAGAATTAGCAAAAAAGGCTAAAAAAGGCAATAAAAAAGCACGCGAACAGCTTATCAGGGCAAACCTGAAACTCGTAATCAGCATAGCTAAAAACTATACTAATAAAGGGCTTTCCTTTCTAGATCTTATTGAAGAGGGAAATATAGGATTAATAAAGGCAGTAGATGGTTATGATCCATCTACAGGATGGCGCTTTAGTACGTATGCAACCTGGTGGATAAAACAAGCAATAATGCGTGGAATAACAAACACTGCTAAAACAATCAGAATTCCCTCTCATATGGTCGAAAAGATATCGAAATTAAAGAAGTTTTCAGAAAAGCTATCAAACAAATTGGAACGAAAACCAAGCTTAAAAGAAATTGCCAAAGAAATGGATATTACAGCACATAGAGTAGAGTTGATTGAAAAGGCTATAAAATCAACATATCTTTTAGATGAAGATATAGCCGGTGCTGATATTATCTGGACGTTAAGCAATATGTTAATAGATGAAAGGAATAAATATCCCGTTGAACGTATGATAGATACATATGAGAAAGAGAAGCTGAAAGATTTGTTGCAAGTAATAAATAAAAGAGAGGCAGACATCTTAAGGATGCGTTATGGTTTAGATAATGGCGAACCAATGAAGTTAAAAGACATTGGGAAACGATTTAATATTAGTAAAGAGAGGGTTCGTCAAATAGAGAAGGCCGCGTTACATAAACTTAATTATATTGTCAAAAAGGAAGAGTAAAACTTGCTCAAAGAACTAGTTCGTGATATTCCAGATTTTCCCAAAAAGGGAATTGTCTTTAGGGATATAACTCCATTATTACTCAATCCTTCGAGCTTGAAGGAAATCGTTAACAAAATATCTGACCATTATGCAAACAAAAAAATTGATATACTTGTGGGTGCAGAAGCGAGGGGGTTTATTATTGGGCCTGCAGTAGCCATAAACTTAAATGCGGGATTTGTACCTGTCAGAAAACCTGGAAAACTACCCTATGAAACTACAAGTACGACATATCAATTAGAATACGGTACTGATACTCTTGAGATACATAAAGATGCAGTAAAAACTAATGACAATGTCTTAATGGTTGATGATCTCTTAGCTACCGGCGGTACCATGGTAGCCTGTTGCAATTTAGTAGAATCACTTGGTGGTAAAATAAAGGGATGTGCCTTTATAATCGAACTCGGTTTCCTGAATGGGAGAAACAAGTTGAGTAAATACGATGTTTTTTCTCTAATTCAATACTGAAGTAATGATTTAGAGATTGAAGGTTGTGAGGTCACTGAGTTAAGCGAGTTTGAATATGTGTATAAAAAGAAGTTAAGGAAATTATTAGTGTTAGTGTTGGCAATATACGAGAACAATTCGCTGAAATTGTTAATAGCAAATTCAAGAAACTCTTTGTCGTCTATTTTACTTGAGATGAGCCAAAGCTTAGCTTAGTCAGTTAGTGTCTGCTTTTCTATTCCACCTTTATTAAACCGTTTCAAAAAATCAACTAATTTTCCTATGCAATCCAGTGAGATTTGGCGAAAGTAAGGTTTTTTCCAGATTTGAATCAGGCGGGATTGGGTATCGTTATTACTTCCTTCTTGCAATGCAGTTTATTATAGTATAAATGTAACATCAAACTATAGATAGTAGTATATTGGAGGGTGAAACGTAATGAAGTATATTCTTGTGACGACTGATTTCTCAGAAGAGGCCGAAGCAGCATTTGATTAAAAGCACAAAATAGGTGACCCAATTATCTCATAAGTCGTTGTCAATGACTATGAGATATTCGCACTTATCGCCCAGCCACAAGCGGAGGGCAATCAATACACTTGATAATTTGTTAAAAAGCCCTCAAAAGGAAGCCCCTGTTCACAATTTGGAGATAATAGGCATATCATTTACATAAGTCATTATGCGCCCGTAGCTCAGAAGGATAGAGCGACGGTTTCCTAAACCGTAGGTCACAGGTTCGATTCCTGTCGGGCGTATTTATTTTACAAGGGTTTAGGAAAGCGTCCCTCTTTTCTAAGGGCTTGCTAAAAAATAACTTCACGTTTTAAAGTCCTTATAGAGAGGGTAGCCGCAGGCTTCAGCCTGCGAAATAACGCAACCTAAAGGTTGCGGCTACCCGTATCATACATATCTAAAATGTGAAGTTATTTTTTTACAGCTACTAAGGGTCTGGGTGTGAACAAATTGTGAACAAAATTTTCATTTTTAGATACATTATCTGTGTCTTTTTGCTCTTGTTCACTAATTTTAAGAATATCATCAAGTTTGTTTACTGCAGATCTCATATGCCCTGATGACAAATGCGCATACCTTAAAGTCATGTTTAAAGATTTATGCCCTAGCAGTTCCTTGATGCTGATTAGATCTACTCCTGCCATAACAAGATGTGATGCAAACGTATATCTTAGGTCATGGAATCTGAAATCATGAATTCCTGTCTCTTTTAGTGCAGTATTGGAACTTCATTTTACATTTTTTCTAAAGACTTCATGCTAATTGGGGTAAAGAAAGATGTTTAATACTTGACACAAGTTTATGATATATAATAAACTATGTAAATAAAAATTATAAAACTACAAGCTGAAAATACCCTTTTTAACTCATTTTAAATATTGAATTAAACATTCAAATCATATATTATTTGACGTTTTAATTTCTAAAAACCACTATGGAAAATGTAAAAGAAAGAATTCGTAAGTATTTAAAAATATTAGATGAAAACAAGTGGTTTATAATCATTGGCTTCATCATATTAATTGCCGCTGGTATACCGACTTATCTATACAAACAGAAAAAAAATAATGATTTCAATAAAGTTTGGAGCCGTGTATTTCAACTTAACTATGAAGTAGCGGTTGCCCAGCAAGAGGGGCCCGAGAAAAAGACCGAGGCATTAAAGGGTGCCATTAATGAATATACTTTTCTAAAGAACAATTTATCAACGACCAGCGCTACACCATGGCTGTTATTAGAACTTGGCAATGCACAATATAAGGTTAAAAAATATGATGAAGCTATTTCTACTTACAAGGAATTTATAAATAGGTTTTACAAACATCATTTAACACCCGTCGTAAGACAATCTTTAGGATATGTATTTGAGGAAAAAGAACAATTAAAAGATGCTATCGAACAATTTGAAATAATTGCGAAAGATCCAGAATCCACATATATTAAAGCGCAAGCCAAGTTAGATACTGGAAGATGTTACGAAAAATTAGGACAATTGAATTCTGCCGTGGCTGTATATAAAGACGTGATTGATTTCTTGCCTGAAAGTAGTTGGGCAAAAATGGCTAAATATCGCCTGGAAGATATTGATTAAAAAACATTGACCTTAAATAAAAATGACTGTACTCGAAAAAGACAAATCAGATCAAATTCAATTAATCGTTAAAAAGAAATACCATTCCAAGAGAATCGACAAATATCTCGTCTCACGGTTACAAGATTACTCACGCAGCAATATACAGAAGTTAATAAAGGAAGAGGCTGTTAAGGTAAATAACGTCGCTGTAAAAAACAGCTATGAAATAAAATTAAAAGACGTTATTTCAATTCAATTACCAACTAAAGATGACGACCACATTACACCGGAAAATATCCCGCTTGATGTTATATATGAAGATGAGTATTTAATGGTTTTGAATAAATCTCCAGATATGGTAGTACACCCTGCACGTGGTCATGCAAGTGGAACATTGGTAAATGCCCTGGCCTTTCACTGTAACAAACTCTCTTCAATAAATGGCCCTTTAAGACCAGGAATAATTCACAGGTTGGATAGGGATACAAGTGGAGTTATTTTGGTTGTTAAAGACGAAAAAGTGCATAAACATTTGGCCTTGCAATTTGAAGAAAGGAAGATAGAAAAAGAATATCTTGCTGTGATTAAGGGTAAATCAGAAATGGACTCTGATAAGATTGATTTGCCAATTGGAAAGGATAAAAGGGATAGAAAAAAAATGGCTATTCGTCATGACACAGGTAAAAGCGCTGTTTCTATATTTGAAGTGATAGAGCGTTTTTTTGGTTATACGTTAGTCAGGGTCATCCCCGAAACCGGAAGGACACATCAAATCAGAGTTCATATGAGAACTATAGGCCATCCCATAATAGCTGATTCGGAATACGGCAACAGTAATGCCTGTTATATTGAAGATTTAATGAAACCAGTTAAAGAAATACACAGCCTTGCAAAATTGAAAGAATTATGCAATAATATTGATGAACCAATTATTGATAGACAGGCATTACACGCTTATAGAATTAAATTTTTTCACCCAGTTTATAATAAGACCGTGGAATTTACGGCCGAGATGCCAGAAGATATGCTTAACTTAATTACAACTCTCAGGAGAATTAACGCATTATTAAATTAGATTCTTCGGTCGTATCCTCCCTCAGAATGACATGTTGACACACCTTGTCATTCTGAGCCCTGTGGAGTGGCGTAGACTACTCCACAGGGCGAAGAATCTCCAGTTTGAAAGCAAATAATTTATCTAAAACTCGTTCCCACGCTCTGCGCTTACTGTTGGACAATTTTTTGCTGAACAAAATGATTTTTCATTGGCATAATATTTAAATGATGCCAATAATTGTAGAAGATAGCGTAGAACATAAAAACGCCAAATGGTCTCAAAGTTCAAAGATTAGAAGATTTAGGAGAAATTGAATTAATATTATTATCAGGAGAAGAATATCCTAATTATGCAGACTGGAAGGAGATGATAGAAACACGTCATTATCTACATTCTTCTAAGTTGTTTGGACAGCAGATAAAATATTTGGTTAAGAGTTTGAGGTATGGTTGGATAGGAGCATTAGCTTTTGC
>MAYW01000014.1 GCA_001723765.1 Candidatus Scalindua rubra | reverse complement strand
AACATTGGGTGAATGGAATAATTCAATAGCAAATTTCAATATGGCTATGTCACTTTGCCCTAATCTTAAAGGTGCCCAGACATTGCGAAATAAACTACATAAACATTTCTTACAAACGAGTTAAGCGCATCCTGCGCAACTCTTTCAAAATGGCTACAACGACATCCATGTCGTTGCTTCACGCCATTTTGGATATGTGCTTGCCCCGTTGAATAATAACTTATAGAATTGTTCGAAGATTCAATTATTGTTAATTCTACGGGGCTTGCGCACAAAAAAAAGGTTGTTATAGAAAGACTATACTATCAAGTTGTAATAGAATTCCCGAGACGAATGGTAACTTCTAACGATACGGTTTTATTAAAGACAGATATCCCTTATTTAAAACTATATAACAAGGGAAAGGTCAGGGATATATATGAGATAGATGACAAACTCTTGATTGTCGCGACTGACAGAATCTCAGCTTTCGATTCAGTCCTACCAAATGGCATCCCGCATAAAGGCAAAGTACTCACACGCATGTCAGAATTTTGGTTTAAGTTTACTAAAGAGTTAACAGAAAACCACCTAATCACAACATCTATCGAAGAAATAGATAAAATAACAAAAGAAGATAGGAAATTACTGGTAGGACGTTCAATGCTCGTAAAAAAAGTTGATGTAATTCCCGTTGAATGTGTGGTGCGTGGTTATATTGCTGGTTCAGGCTGGAAAGATTATAAAGAGCATGGAACTGTTTGTAACATCAAGTTGCCTGCCAACCTGAAGGAGTGTGATAAACTACCAGAACCAATCTTTACACCTGCAACAAAGGCTACTTCCGGACACGATGAAAACATTTCATTTGAAGAGGTCATAAAAATCATTGGCAAAAGGCTTGCGGAAGAACTAAGACAAAAAAGCATTGAGATATACAAAAAGGCAAGCGAATACGCTATGACCAGAGGAATAATTATTAGCGATACCAAATTTGAATGGGGCAAATACGAAGATAAAATAATATTAATTGATGAAATCTTAACTCCCGATTCATCTCGTTTCTGGCCACTGGAAAGTTATTCACCTGGAAAACCACAACCATCTTTTGATAAGCAATTCGTTAGGGATCACCTGGAGAATTCAGGATGGGACAAGAAATCATCTCCACCTTCACTCCCTGAAGACGTAATCCGGATTACGTCTAAAAAATATCTTGAGGCTTACGCTAAGCTTACGGGAAAAAATATATTAAACTGAGTACATACTATTAATATTGAACTTTGGTGTATTCTTTGTATCTACTAAGTAAAATGTGTAAGATTTGAAAAAGGTTATTCGATATTCCCTCCCTTTCGGGAGGAATCCAGTACTGGACTCCTTGCGAAAGCAAGGTTTGTCATGTGCCTGTCTGCCGTGCTGGCACAGGCAGGCATGAATGTTTGACTTCCACAAGTTATTTAGCAATTACCTTACGAACTTAGCGCCAATTTTAATATTGGAATAATGGGTTTTTGAAAAAGAAAGTATGCATTGTTGGAAAATTGCCATAAAAAGAATTTCTTATATTAAAATATTATAAACATATAACGAAATTCCCAAGTAATAAAATTCATTTCAGATGTTACTATTAAATAGTTAATTGATTGCAATAATTTATTTGTCTAAGACGTTAAAATTAAGAAATCATAAAATAAACATAATATCTTATTAGTTGGATATTAAAAACTAAAATAAGGAGGAATTAATAATGCTACATAATTTTACTGCTAGATATACCAAAATAGATGCTGGATATATTGGACAACTTGTAGAGTGGCCAGAGGTTATTACAGAGGGGAAAAACATTGAAGAGTGTCGGGAAATGCTTAGGGATGTGCTAAATGAAATGATATTAGCTTATCAACAGCAAGAGAAAGAAATTCCTCAGGGGAAATCGGGGGACACTGAAATCGGGGGACACTCTGAAATCGAAATCGGGGGAAATCGGGGGACACAAATCGGGGGACACTATACCTATTTAATTGACTCATGAGGATACAAAAGCTAAAAATTCTATCACAACCCAAAGGGGAAAGCATAGACAAAAGACGTTTTTTAGTAATGTTAGTTTTTTAACCCGTCTTGAGAAAACTATAGGGATGTTTCTCAAATCTAAAAAATCAGGACGAAAACCCAGGAAAAGCAAAAAATAGGTATGGTGTCCCCCGATTTTGATGGTGTCCCCCGATTTTGAGGGTGTCCCCCGATTTTGAGAATTTCGAAGATGATGCAAGGCATGTAGCCATAGCAACAATTCACAATGGTGATATGATGGTTAGTTGGAATTATAGGCATATTGTTCATTTTGATAAAATTAGACAATTTAACAGTGTAAACCTCATGGAAGGGTACAAAACAATAGAAATTTATTCCCCAATGGAGATTATTCATTATGAAAATTAAAGCACTTGAGTTAGTACGAAAAATTCGAAATGAAAACTACGAAAAGAGTAAAGGTATGACATCACAAGAAAAAATTGAATATACAAGAAAGCTGGCGAAGAAATTTTCTAAGAAGGCTTTACATGTCAATTCCGTTACCCATTAACATTAAAGACATGAGCTAACCATACGCCAGGCTGTGTGAAAACTAAACCCGTAATTTGCGCGGCTCATTCCAGACAAGTTAACTTGTTCGTTACCTGAAATTTTTCACGCCAACCCTTTTACAATATTTAAAGATCTTACATTTACTACACTTAGGAGATATAGGTGTGCAAATGTTTTGACCATGTGCAACCAGAAGATCATTATAGATTATCCAATATTTCTTGGGTAATTTCTTTCTTAAGGAAAATTCTGTTCGTTCAGGAGTTTTTGTCTTTATTAAACCAAGCCTATTTGATATCCTGTGGACATGTGTATCTACGCATATTCCCAGCTTGCCATAACCCAAAGTAACTACCAAATTGGCAGTCTTACGACCTACACCTTTTAATTTTAAGAGTTCATCAATTTCATCAGGTACGGTACCACCATAATTGCCAAGCAAGATTTTACATATTTCTTTTATCCTTTTTGATTTTGTCTTGTAAAAGCCAACGGGATAAATAGTTTTTTCAATATCCCTTGTACTTATAGAAAGCATTTTTTTGGGGTTATCTGCAAGTTTGAATAGCCTGTTTGAGGCTTCGGCTGTAACTTTATCCTTTGTCCTCAAACTTAGAATACATGAAATAAGAACCTTAAATGGACTTCTCGTCCTGGAAACTGTCGTAACAATAGGCTCAAGATATCTCTTGTTTTCTCGCTTAAGAATGGTTATTATATTGTCGATTCTGCCCAATATTATATTCTATTCCTCAAGATTCAAAGTTTATTTAAATTTAGGTTCAATTAATAAAAATGCAGTATTACCTTAAAATAGTGCAATGAATTTACTGCACCTGATAACCCATTTCTCAAAGTAATATCAGTAAAAGATATTTTTTTAATTATGCATAACATAGTAAAAACTCAAGGCTTATTAAAACATTATGTATATTTATTATACAAAATCATTTTGTTGGCATCTTTTTTGATACACACATTAAAATTATGGGAAATTTAATGGAGCATTTTTCACGAATCATATCTAAAATAAAGCAATATCTGCCTACAATTGTCAGCATTGGTAATCTTGCTTGTGGTTTCGGGGCAATCATATTTATCATAAATAACGAGCTATCTTATGCAGCCTGGCTTATCATCACGGCCATGGTGTTTGATGGAATGGACGGTCAAATCGCACGATTAATAAAAACAAAGATCGCTTGGGGCAGGCAGATCGATTCACTTGCAGATATGGTTACATTTGGAATAGTACCAGCTTTCTTAATTGGGAGCATCAATGCCTTTAACTCGCATATTGCTATATGGTTTGTTTGCTTCTTCTTTACTTTATGTACCGCTATTAGATTAGCGAGGCATAATGCCCAAGACAATTCTGATACCGAACAAGACAAATATTTTACAGGATTACCTAGCACCCTTGCCGGAGGTACAATCGCATCCCTAATTTTACTTGATGGCTATCTTAAAACCACAGTTGGAATACAGATCGTTTCAAAGTCTATTCCAAGCATTACATTTATACTAGGCATCCTGATGGTAAGCAAAATTCAGTATATAAAAATTGTCGATGTACTAAGGAAAAAACACAACCCGGCTTCTTTGTTAACCATAATCGGAGTTTTTTTCACACTCCTGGTTTTATTCATTTTGTACCCTAGCATTATGCTCCCACTTGGTTTTTGCGTATATGTTATTATCGGTAATCATGGAGTATTCAGAAAGAAAGCAATCCATACCACTTAGTCTATAAGTCGACAACTTTTTTATAATTTAGATGTCATTCGTTACATAAGCATGACCAGCCTCTCTTTCGAGAGGATTCCAGAATTGGAATCCTCTCGAAAGAGAGGTCTGCCTCCTAATCCTTGTACTAATAAGGGAAAGCCTGCCCTGGTGCGATCCGCCCTGCGGTCTGGGCCAGGGTTTGAAAACCGTAGGTTTTCATAAACCCGAACCCTTAACTAAACAATCTCTACTTTTCTATTACCTTTTATTACCTTTCCTACGATAAATGCATCTTCCTTCCTACGTTTTAGTTTTTTTATTATAGAAGATGCATAATACTTTGAAACTATTAATACCATCCCTATTCCCATATTAAGAACACGGTACATTTCACTTTCATCTATATTTCCTGTTTCTTGAATTGCCCTAAAAATCTTAGGCTCAGGCCATGTATCCTTATTAATTCGCACTGAACACCCTGAAGGTAAAACCCTGGGAATATTATCAATCAAACCACCTCCGGTAATATGAGCCATTCCCTTAACCACCTTCTTTAATTTATAATGACGCAAAAGGCTCCTTATAGGCTTAACATATATTTTTGTTGGTTTAAGAAGTTCCTCACCAATAGTTCCGTTTATGGATTCAATCTTACTATTTACGTCTAACTTGGCCTTTTCAAATAAAACCTTACGTACCAAAGAAAAACCGTTACTATGAAGCCCGCTTGAGCCTAATCCTATAACTACATCACCCGGGCTTATTTTTTCTCCATTTATTATCTTTTTTTTTTCCACAACGCCTACTGCAAATCCTGCTAAATCATATTCATCATCACGATAAAAACCAGGCATTTCCGGGGTTTCCCCTCCTAGAAGGGAGCATTCTGCTTCACAACATCCATTAGCAATACCTTGAAGAACTTCCTTCATTTTCTCAGGGATCATCCTGCTACTAGCCATATAATCTAAAAAAAATAAAGGTTCCGCTCCAAGCACTAAAATATCGTTAACGCACATCGCTACTAAATCAATCCCTATGGTATCGTGCTTGTTCATCATAAAGGCAATCTTTAACTTTGTTCCAACACCATCAGTAGATGCTACCAGCACAGGATATTTGTAATTTTTCGCGAATAATTTTGAATTATAATTAAGTGAAAAAAGCCCTCCAAAACCACCAGGGTTTTCTATAACTCGTGGACCAAAAGTCCTACGTAACTGTTGATAAATATCAGTAGTAAACCTACTCTTGGCGCTAATATCAACTCCTGCATCTTTATAATTAAATTTCACCATTTTCTATACTGTAACTCCTTTTCTATTTTTTACTTCTTTTCTAAATGTCTTTTTACCAACATATTCATAAGACACAGGATAATCGCCAGTAAAGCAAGCGGTGCAAAAGTGGTTATGTGGTGAAGATGTACAACTCAACATACCATCCACGCTTAAATAGCCAAGGCTTTCTACATTCAAAAATTCCCTTATTTCTTCAAGTGTATGGCTGGCAGCAATAAGCTCATCCTTTATTTGAAAATCAATCCCGTAATGACAGGGAAAGCTATGTGGAGGACAACTTATCCTTACGTGTATCTCCTTAGCACCTGCCTTACGCAAAAGTCTCAACCTGGACCTTGATGTAGTTCCACGCACGATAGAATCATCGACAACTACGACCCTTTTACCTCTCACAACCTCCGATATCGCATTAAGTTTAAGCTCAACTTTCCTATGCCTACTCCCTTGCTCAGGCTGAATGAATGTCCTGCCAACATAATGATTTCTTATAAATCCACGATCTAGTGGTATCCCCGAAGCCTGCGAATAACCTAATGCAGCAGAATTTCCTCCCTCCGGAACGGCAATTACAACATCAGCATCCACAGGAAATTCCTTCGCAAGTTTCATCCCGAGCCTCTTACGAAAAAGATGAACGCTTTCACCAAAAACCTTACTATCAGGACGAGAAAAATAGATTAACTCAAATATACAATACGATGGACGAATTCGTCTTGGCGAACAATATGACTCACTCTTCAGTCCATCTTTATTAACATAAACTACCTCGCCGGGTTTAACATCTCTTATGAATTCTGCACCTATCTGATCCAGGGCACAGGTTTCAGAAGTTAAGACATAACTATTGTTCAACTTCCCTATCGAAAGTGGCCGGAATCCATTGGGATCCCGTACACCTACCATTTCTTCGTTTGTCAAAAACAAAAGAGAAAATGCTCCCTTTAGATGATTCAAAACATGAGATAGGTTTGGTCTTTCAACATGACTTGGTTTAGCCATTAAATGTACAATGACTTCTGTATCTGAGGTTGTGTGGAAGATTGACCCATGTAATTCATAATCCTTTCGTAGCTTACTTGCATCCAGTAATTGACCATTGTGTGCAATTGCTACTTCACCCTTAGAATATGTTGCCACCATGGGTTGTGCATTGTCTATATTATCACTTGAGCCAAAAGTAGAATATCGAACATGACCGATGGCATGTGGGTTTTCTAACCTTTTCAAAGTCTCTGGAGTGAAAACATCATTTACTAATCCAAAGTTTTTATGATGTATTATACTATTTCCATTAGTAGAAGCTATACCCGCACTCTCTTCACCACGATGTTGCAGAGAATAAAGTCCATAATAGACCTTCTCTATTGCATCATCGCAATCAAAAATCCCAAATAAACCACAATGTTCTCTTGCTTTTCCCAAGATAGAACTCTTTTTGAGAGATTTTATATATCTTCTTATGGATTATAACAAGACAACCAAACGTGTCAAATCAAATTAGATAAAACTTGAAGTAGATAGTCTATTATGATAAGAATTCTAAATAATAAAATAGGACACAGATTTCCACAAATAAACACAGATAACTATTTTCCAGAGCTAAGCTCAGCCTTGTAAAATTGCCAACTACCTTGCCTTTAATATCTTGATAATCTGTATTGATCTGTGCCCAAAATGAAAATTCATAATATTTAATATGGCAATAAAAGACTATCTTCATAGAATGAGACTTTGTGTCTTAATAAGTGGCAATATTACAACAAAATCAGTTAAAGAAACGGCAAGACTTGTCATTGATGGCGGTGCTGATGCTATACAATTGCGCGAGAAAACGATATCTGATAACGAATTCACATCGTTAGCCATAGAAATACGGGATATAACTACCAAAAGAGGAACATTATTAATTATTAACGATCGTGCAAATGTTGCCAGGGAAGTAAATGCGGATGGCGTCCATTTAGGCCAGCATGACATGAGCGTCTCTGAGGCAAGAGACATCATTGGCAATGAAAAGATTATCGGGGTATCAACGCACAATATAGTACAAGCCAGACAGGCACAAAAAGAAGGTGCTGACTATATTGCTATTGGACCTGTCCATCCTACCGCAACAAAAGACTATGAACCATCTATAGGACTCGAAGTTATTCAAGAAATTTCCAGAGAAATAAGTATCCCATTTATTGCCATAGGCGCTATAACCCTTGAGAATCTGGATGAGGTCTTAAAGGCCGGGGCTTCAAGAGTAGCAGTATGCTCAGCAATCATAAGCTCAAAAGACATCCTTTCATCCACAAAACAGTTCAAAGATAAATTAGCTCACTTCATTCGCTAATTTATAAAACTTATTTGTACCTAAGTTGAGCGATTTATTTGATGAAATTGTTGTAGCCGCAGGCTTTAGCCTGCGTTCTTCATCATTTAATGGGTTTATGACAATTTCACGTAAGTTACGCAACCTGAAGGTTGCGGCTACATAAATCGCTCAATTTAGGTTGTAGTACCACGAGCGTTAGTATACAGTTTTTAGTGTAGAATTCATTTTGCAAAGCAAAACAAGAAGTTAGCGACATGAGCTAAGCCAAAGCTGAGCTTAGCTTAGTCGGCTTTGCAGGAGCTAAGTTCTATATGCACGAAAAGAAGAGTTTCTTAAAATCCGCAAAGACCGTAAGCCTTTGCACACTGTTGAGTAGAATTTTGGGCCTGGCAAGGGACATAATATGTGCAAGCTTTTTTGGGACCAGCCTGGCCTGGGATGCCTTTGTTGTCGCCTTCAAGATACCAAATCTCTTCCGCCGCCTCTTCGGTGAAGGGGCATTGAGCGCTGCCTTCATTCCCGTCTTTACAGAATATCTTGAAACAAAAGGCAAAAAGGATGCATGGGAATTGGTAAACGTGACCGGGACGTTACTTTTTATAATCCTTGGAGGTTTGATTATTTTAGCAGAAACTTCATTCTCAGTAATACCCTCAGTTTTCTCCATTAATCACAAATGGGAATTAGTACTAAATCTTCTCTTAATAACATTCCCGTACGTGTTATTTATATGTATGGTAGCATTCGCAATGGCTGTCCTGAATTCACTCAAACACTTTCTCATGCCTGCCCTCGCACCTGTTGCTCTAAACATATGCTGGATAATGGGCGTAATCTTACTTACACCTGTATTTGGGAATACACTGGATAAAAAAATATTTGGTGTTGCTATTGCCATCCTCATCGGAGGTATGATTCAATTGGCAATTCAGTTACCGATATTAAAAAACAAGGGAATAATTTTCAAACCTTCATTATACTTTTCACATCCTGGCCTAAGGCGCATCTTTGCTCTGATGCTGCCAATAATCTTTGGTTTGGCCGCCGTTCAGATAAACGTGTTAATGGATAGTCTTATTGCAATATCCTTTGCCAGGCCACCAGGTGGTGCCGAAGAATTCTTTATTGCAGGAATTGCAATACCATATCCACTGGAAACAGGTGCTGCATCAGTATTGTACTATGGCGACAGACTTATTCAATTCCCGTTAGGCGTATTTGGAATTGCAATGGCAACAGCCGTATTCCCCTTTTTCTCAACACATGCAGCACGTAAAGACTGGACAAACTTCACCGATACATTTAATCAGGCAATAAGGGTTGTACTATTTATTGGAATACCTGCGTCCATAGGCTTAATATTGTTGCGAAGACCGCTCGTAGAGTTGTTTTACGAGAGAAATGCATTTACAGTGGAATCAACATATCGAACATCCACTGTCATTGCCTTTTATGCAATGGGTGTATGGGCCTATTCTACTTCCCACGTAATCATAAGGGCTTTTTACTCCATGCAAGATACACTAACGCCTGTAAAAGTAGGCGCTGGTATGGTGGGTCTTAACCTTATCCTCAATCTAACGCTCATCTGGTTTCTTCGCGAAGGAGGGCTCGCATTGGCAACGGCCATATGCGCAATCATCCAAATAATAATTCTATTTGCCATTCTCCAAAGAAAGCTCAATATCACGGGCCCTAAGCACATCTTCACATCAACTCTCAAGACATTGATTGCAGCCCTTTTCATGTGTATTACATGCTGGATAACCCTGAAATTGCTCCCAACAGGTCATGGCGAGCTTATGATAAAGTTTATGAGACTTTTTGTACCCTTAATTATTGCCCTCACCACGTTCTTTACCGTATCATTTCTATTAAAATCAGAAGAGTTAAGATATCTATACACCTCATTACTGAAGAAAAAACAATAAAGTCTATAGTTCCCGATCCCTGCCCGACAGCAGGCGGGGGGTGTCGGGAATGACAATCTTATGCTCTTTGTCATTCCCACGAAGCTGACTAAGCTAAGCTCAGCTTTGGCTTAGCTCTGCGAACGTGGGAATCTATTTTGTGAAATATTACTAACATGATTTGCAATATTTTTTATTCTTTTTTTTGATAGGTCATTTGTTTATAATCCGCAGATTATTTTTTACCATTTATCATTAGGCTTCGGCTGAGCGGATTCGGCAAAGCTCACCACCCTGAGCTTATCGAAGGGCCCTCGACGTGAGTGGTTCGGCTGAGCTCACCGTCGAAGTCTCGGTCGAACGCTCAGCCGAATGTCTTTATCCTGTTTTCCCGTAAAAAAGAATGGCAAAAGATCTTTCAAATTCTCCAATAAGTAACAAACTATCTATTACGTTTTTCCTCATAATCATGACGTATGCTTTCTACGTATCCTGTGCCAATTTCTACGAAAGAACAAACTTCTCTCCAAGAAATACGGTGCGTCATTACAGCGGTAACGAGGAAATGCCTAATAATGAATCAAGCTACGAGTACGACGAAAATCTCTTACAGAAAGGTTTCTTCTTCCCCAAGTCGTATAGAGAAATCGTTGAAATCACTCATGTGCATGCATTCGCAATTCCCCTGATCATATTCGTCATGTCGCGCATCCTTTCTATGACCTTGATAAGAGAATGTATAAAGATTACGATTTATAGCGTCGGCTTCGTAGGTACTATAATGAACTTATCTGGACCCTGGTTAATAAGGTACAAATCAGATGTGTTTTCCATATCATTAATAGCATCATATTTTTTTCTCGGTTTTTGCTTTATAGCCCTCATTTCTCTACCCCTGTACGAGATGTGGTTTAGGTCAAAAGAAGCAGATATGTAATGTTTTTTTCTCTTTCTTGTAAATAATGCACTTACCGTAATTTTATTGATTTTCAGTAGAGGAAAAAACTCTTCGGTATATCTGAATAAGATTGGAGATTCTTTAGATGGATTTAAGTTTTCAGGATTTTGGTGCTACTTTAATTATTGGTGCATATGTAGTTATTGGCGTCGAGCTGTTATTATATATTTTCTTTGGCACAAATTTATATTTTCGACTTGAGATCCGGAACAAGCTAACCCAATTAAGTACGGTTGGACTACTAATAGCCTTTTGCTTTGCAATAGGCATGTTAATGGAAGGTGCTTCTAACGTTATTGTCGATAAATATAAAAAAGACAAGCTCATAAACACCCTTTTGCCGTCAGAAAAAAGTATTAGGAAGGAAGTCCTTTTCAAAATTGTAAACAAATCACCAGACAAAATCAGAAACAATTCATTGCCATCAGAAAAAACCGTTAAGGAAATTAAAGCGACAAGTTTAGGGTTGGAACTTGCGAAGCTGGGACTTCTATCCCGATATGGAGGTATTAATAGAAAGGCAGTTGAACGATATATTTTATCAAAAAAAGATTTGATAGAATTCGAAGAAGATTTAGGAAAAATTGCATCAGTCGTATACTACCCAGCCAAAAACAGGGTTTATCGGGAACCCAACTATTATGATGAATTGAAGCACATTCAAACAAAAATTAACTTTACTCGATCATTCTCCCTCGTATCAATCCTTCTTGTGTTAGTAACAATTATCTTCGCTGCCGTGAGATACCCTTCCGCAAAAATAAATAATTTTCGAAAGTTGTGGATGGTTATTTGTATTGTGTTTGCTTTTATTTTGGTACATTTCATAGGAAGATTCGTGTTTAAGTGGGAGGAAATGGAGTTTGACAAGCGCGCCTTTGGTTACTTTATATCATTACACGAAGTTAAGCCTGAAGATACAAAGTTTCCCAAAACACTAGGCTATAGTGGAATGGTTCAGCTCGACAATAAAAGATTCTTAGTCGTACATGATACTAAAGGAGACAGCCGAGAAAACAGATTCGGAATTCTAACCTTCAACCAGAATTCATCTTTAATTTATAGT
Source organism: Candidatus Scalindua rubra (assembly GCA_001723765.1). Classification (GTDB taxonomy): domain Bacteria; phylum Planctomycetota; class Brocadiia; order Brocadiales; family Scalinduaceae; genus Scalindua_B; species Scalindua_B rubra. The sequence goes on along the minus strand of MAYW01000014.1, from coordinate 36,517 downwards.
TTAGTATTGACGGATTGGGGTGATACAGTGGGTGATCCTGCAAGTGATCTGGAAGCCATCTGTCGAATTCCAGGTAGTAAATATGAATTCCTGGCATGCGAAAGCGGATATTACCAAGGCAGATACGGTCGCATCTTTCATATTGAAATCTTACATGAAAACGACGATTGGGTTGCCGTTGTCAAAGGGGTGTTTTCACTCCCAAGAGACACGGACAATGTAGAAGGAATCGCATGTATTGGAACAAAGGATGATTCGCTGGTAATTATCCTCGGTGAACGTGGAGGTTCAGAACTAAACCCGCAGGGCAAACTACGCTGGGGACTCTTGAATTTGGATTTCCCTAATACAATATTCCGCATACAAGGAGAAAAACCGTTTGCCGCTCCAGATTGGCCAGACGACGCAATGAATCGTGATTGTGCTGATTTGTATATTGATAACCAGAAACACTTGTGGATTGCAGCTACAGAAGATGCCGGAGACAAAGGGCCTTTTAAATCAGTAATTTATGATGTTGGTATTGTTAATATAAAAGAAATGGAACATAGTCTTTTGAAAGAGAAGCCTATTGCGGCATGGCGCCTGGATGGTGTGAAGGTTGAGGCTTTGGGTGCCCCAGTTATCCCAGAAAGCAAACTAAGCATCGCTACCGATGACGAACACTATGGAGGTATCTGGCGTCCGCTTTTTCCACTATATCCATAATAGTATCATATTATCTTCTCGGCACTTGTTTTATCGCCCTCATTTCTCTACCCCTGTACGAGATGTGGTTTAAGTCAAAAGAAAAAGATATGTGATGTGCTGTATCCTGTAGATTCTGTAAATACAAGAAATACTGTGACATACGCAATTTTTCATCTAACCATTTGATATGACCGTGCAAGAAATAGAGAAATAAGAGAAACTAAATTAAATGCTATGAAAAACAATCGATTGTATATTGCGATGGTGGGTCTCCCGGCAAGGGGAAAGTCTACGATTGCGACCAAACTCAAAGAAAGCCTGGTAAATGAATCGGTAAAGACCAGAATCTTCAACAACGGTGATTTGAGAAGGAAGATGATCCGTGGAAACACATCCTATGCCAGGTTCTTCGACTCAAATAACAGTGAGGGAGTTGCCATAAGGGAAAAGATCGCCCTTACCAACATGGAAAGGGCTCAAAAGTTTCTTAATAGTGTAGGAGACGTTGCAATCCTGGATGCATCCAATGTCAGCAGGGACAGAAGGGAGTGTATCCAGTCCAGGCTGAATGATCACCCTATACTGTTTATTGAGTGTGTAAATAACGATGAAGAGATCCTCAGCGCAAGCATACTCAGGAAGATCGATCTAGCCGAATTCGGACATCTAACCAGGGAAGAGGCGATTAAGGGTTTCAGGGAAAGGATATCCTATTACCAATCCATTGAGGAGCCCCTGGAAAGGGAAAGAAATTACATCAGGCTTGATTCACTCCACAACAGTATCATAGGGGAAGGACTCTCCGATATCATTCCTTACTATGACCAAATCAGGGACTTCCTGGTAACAAACACGGTAAAGAACCTTTACCTGATCCGTCATGGTGAAACATACTATAACCTGGAGGACCGCATCGGCGGAGACTCGGATTTGACTGAAAAAGGCTGGGCGCAGGCCAGGGCACTTGCTAATTATTTTAAAAAGAAGAAAATCCCTTTGATATTTACCAGCCAGAAAAAACGTACGCATCAAACCGCATCACCTATAAAAGAAATCCATGAAGACTGCACCATCATCCCTTTGACAGAGTTTGACGAGATTAACAGCGGAATTTGCGAATGTATGAGTTACGAGAAAATCAAGGCACAGATGCCACACGTGTACTCTGCAAGGAAAAAGGACAAATACAATTACGTCTATCCGGAGGGAGAAGGGTATGTTACCATGCAGGAGAGAATAAATCGTGGCATCAAAAAAGCTCTGTACCTGAGCAACCCCTCGGACAACATTATGATTATCGGCCATAGGGCCGTAAACCGTATGATCCTTTCCCACTTTATGTTTCGCAGAGAGGAGGATGTTCCATTTATCTACATTCCCCAGGACAAGTTTTACTACATCTCCACCACACAAAACAAAAAACATTTTCAATTAAAGAGATTCAAGTAATTTTTTCACTTGATTTAAATAATTCGGGGTAATTCGGGGGACACCATACTTATTTCTATGAATAAATAATCCGGTATTGCGTCCCAGGTATTAAAGAGGATTGGGTAGGTAAGGAAATACATGGAGGGAAAGTACGTGGGAAACATGGACGTGGTACAGAGAACAAAAAGCTTGAGTTCGCTCTTGTAGAGAGAAATGGCATGTAAGGCCTTTTCCTGTGGACAATGTTATGTCTCAAACTTTAAAGAAAATTATGCGTGAAAACGTGAATAAAAAGTCTATAATTATATAGTCAAAAAATTTGCCAGAAACATTTTAGAGACAAAAAGGAGAAGGAACGGATGAAAACGGAAAAAATACTTAAACATTTAATTAAACCCTTGGTTCTTTCCGGGGCATATAAAGACGAAACAGTTGCTCTGAAAGATATAGTGATTAGCCAAATAGAAAGTAAAATAAAGACCTACGACAGGATTATAAAAACGTATCAAAAGAAATACGGAAAGAATTTTGACACTTTCTCAAAAAAGCTGAAAAACAAGGCAACTCCAGAATTAGAAGATGTCTGGATGGAATGGAACAGCGCTATTGAAATGAAGAATGCATGGAATGAGGCATTAAAAGAGGCTATCGACAGTGAATCAAACGTTTAATTTCCTTGAAGTTATTTCTTCCCTGAAAGAGAGTAAACTTGTATCAAGAGTAGAAATAAAAACCATTGATGAGATTCATGCAAGTGGTATTTATAAGATACGATGCAGGTTAATCCCTTCGAAATATAAGCTTGAGTTAAGGTTTGTAAAGACAAAAGGACAGATTTTATATTCTTATCAGCTTTTTAGTAATACACCTATTATTAGATGGGACAATTCTCCCCATTACCCAAAAATAAAAACCCATCCTCACCATTTTCATGCACATGACGGCAAAATCATTGAATCCGAACTAACAGGCAATGTTATTATGGATATAAAGAAAGTATTGTCTGCAATTACAAAGGTTATTGTAAAGCATGAATGCTAAATATAAAACAAATAACAAACATGGTGTAAATTATGGAAGTTATTGATCTCGCCGCCTTGCTCTTAAGCCTGGCGGCAATTTTCAGTTATATCAATTTTCGATTTATCAGGTTACCGACTACCATAGGCATTATGCTGATCGCTATGCTTATATCTGTGAGTCTGGTAGTGCTAGGTTTCTTTGGTTTTGAAGGCATTCACAATAAGGCAACGGCAGTGTTGGAGGGTATCGATTTTAATAAAGCCCTGATGCATGGCATGTTGAGCTTCCTCCTGTTCTCCGGGGCCTTACACGTAAATCTTGAGGATTTGGCCAGGCACAAATGGATCATCAGCATACTGGCTACATTCGGTGTGGTAATGAGTACCTTTATAGTTGGTGGCTGTGCCTGGATAGTTTTCTGGTTTGTTGGGATCAGGTTACCATTTATTTACTGTTTGTTGTTCGGAAGCCTTATTGCACCGACTGATCCAATAGCCGTGATCGGTATTTTAAAGAAAGCGGGGGTTCCAAAGGGTCTGGAAACCAAGATCACGGGTGAAAGCCTGTTTAATGATGGTGTGGCTGTAGTTGTGTTTCTGGTCATTATGGGAATTGTTACAGGAGGTCATGACGTTACGGCCAGACATATAATATTCTTGTTTATTGAAGAAGCCATAGGTGGAGTGTTTTTCGGGTTAGCCATAGGCTGGCTGGCTTACAGGATGCTGAAGAGTGTGGATAATTATCAGGTTGAAGTGTTACTCACTTTAGCGTTGGTCATGGGCGGTTATGCCCTTGCGTATGCCATCCATGTTTCTGGTCCTATTGCCATGGTGGTTGCAGGAATATTTATTGGCAACAAAGGGCGTCTTTTTGCTATGAGCGAAAACACCAGGGAGCACCTGGATTCCTTTTGGGAGTTGATTGACGAAATATTAAATGCAGTCCTTTTTCTGTTAATTGGTTTAGAGATTTTAGTCCTTACTATTAAGGGAAGTTATTTAATTGCCGGTCTGGCGATGATTCCGGTTGTACTGTTTGCACGTTTCATCAGTGTGGGTTTGCCTGTCACGACCATGCGACTCTTAAGGGATTTTAGTCCTGATGCCGTAAAGATTATGACGTGGGGTGGCTTGCGTGGTGGTATATCAGTGGCTCTGGCCCTATCCATTCCGAGTGGACCGGGAAGAGAAGTTTTATTAACGGTCACTTACATTATAGTGGTATTTTCCATACTGGTGCAGGGCTTGACCATCGAGCGTTTTGTGGCCTCAAAAAAATTGACAGAGTAGCCATAAGGCGTATTTCCCATATCCCCAACCTGGACGAGCCAGAACCAAGAAGGTTAAATATTTCGTTTATTCTGGTTCGTCCAGGTTGTCAAATGAAAACCTATGGTTTTCAAACTTTCCCTTAAAAATAGCTAAATTATAAAGCTGTTTGATTTTGGATCAACCGGTCTCCGACTCAGAGAGGTTGTTACTTTAAAAAAACTTGTCGATCTAATTTAGATCAGGTGTAGGGTGGATTAAGGCCCTTAGGCCGAATCCACCGAAAATACTAAATTGTCATTCTGAACTAGTTTCAGAATCTTTGCCCTATGTCATTTTCATCCGACGATCTTTTTGGCGGGCCTGCCCGACGTGCTTTTTGGCGGGCCTCATGCTTCTTGCAATTACTTCTAGCATCGAGGAGCTGGCATCTGGCAAAGGTTGTAAAATAAGAATAGTGCGGATTCCTTTTTATCATCTACAAACGGTAATGTGATCATCCAATACATTACAGATATCATTGAAAACATTAAATGAATACAATTCCTCCTAAAATGCTTTTTCCCAGAACCCGTTCCCTGTGGTTCGGGTTTACCCTTCCATACCGGGCTCTTAAGTTGATATTTATTAATAAATCTCTTTTATTCTGGAGTGCACTTCCATTGGTCTTGATGTTTATACTTTTTATATATGGAATAAGCCAATTACAGGATTGGTCAATTGCGCTTCTTCAAGAGTGTGTTGCCAGGCTTGGTTTCGGTCCTGCCAGCTGGATAGGTTGGTTTTTTATATTGTTTGGTAAAATGATATTGTGGATGGTTGCGGCTTTGACATTTATTTTTGCCAGCAGTATTGTGGCTTCCCCATTTAATGATATACTGGCAGAGAGGTCCGAAAAGTTTACTGAAACTCCATTACCGCCGGTTACAAACAAATCCTTAAAACAGCATGTTCAGCTTATTGGAATTGATCTGTTTAAGACAATGACAGCATTAGCTGCTGCTGTCTTTGCCATAGTGTTTTTCTGGGTACCGGTTGTAAACATATTTGCACTTATACTCGTTTTTTTGCTTGTCACTTTCCAGTATATCAGCTATCCACAAACCAGGAGGAGTATAGGCCTTAGACAGGGGGCTAAATTCCTGTGGCAACACATTTATGCATGTACCGGTTTTGGAGCAATATTATCTTTTCTTTTTGCTATTCCGTTTTTTTCAAGTTTTGTTCTGCCAATAGCTGTGGTTGGGGGTACGCTTCTGGCCGCAAGAGCGCCGGGAACATCACAATTATTTTCGCTTAAATGAATATGTTTTTAGAGAAAAATATTTCAAAAGGAGTTCCAAAAGGAACATGTCATGCTATACTAAAGTCAGCAGGGATAAAAAAGAATTAAAAGGAGACAAATTAGATGATTGAGTTAGAGTATTCATTGATTATAGAAGCAACGGAAGAACCTGATTATTTTGGGTTTTATTCAACAGATTTAGAAGGTTTTAGCGGAATAGGCCACTCAATTGAGGATTGCATTTACAAGGCAAAATGGGGAATGAAAGAGCACATAAAGCTGCTGAAAGAGGAGGGTCTTCCAATTCCACCAAAAAGTAAAAAACCCAAAATAGTTATACAGAACGAAGACAAAATGGTTGTTGCTTAAAGATACCAAGAAATGATTGCATTAAGACAGACTGGAACATGTAGTAGATAGTATTTAATCTGACAGATACGCTTTTTCTTGCCTCAATCGTCAATCTTCAATAGTCAGTATTCAATCTTGTCTCTTGTTTACCCGCCGATCTTTTTGGCGGGAGCGGCCAATGTCTTTTGTCTTGCAAAACAAACCCGCTTTTTTATAATAACCGACAGTAATACGTATTTACAAATCACTTTCATCACATTTTAACAAGCAGTCCGAGAATAGAAACAAACGCCTTTTTGTCATCCTGAATCCTGTGCTGAACTTGTTTCAGTATTGATTCAGGATCTAAGGCTTCAGAATCTAACTCTTCTGCTTTAATATATACATATCGACATTATCATTACTTATATGTACGAGTAAGAATGTTCATATACATTTTTGTTTGTGACAATAATTCTGGAGAACCTTGTGGATAAGAAGAGAGCAGTTTTGTTCTGGCTTGAATCTTCTGAAGATGACTGGAAGGTCGCAAACCATCTCTTTCAAAAAAAAGTGCACTGAGGGTTTTACAGAAAAGTATCTATTCAAGATTAAGGAGATGAAGGAATGGCTGTCACAGAAGATTCAGTCATAAAAATAATTAAAAGGTATATTGATGAATTGGAAAAGAATGGTATCAAGATAAGTGAGGCTGTAATCTTTGGCTCCCACGCAAAGGGGGCGGTACATGATGATAGTGATATTGATATAGCCTTAATTTCAGATGCCTTTACGGGGGACAGATTTGAGGACCGTAGGAGAATAGTACCACTTAGGAGAAGAATAGATAGTAGAATAGAACCAATTCCATTCAGACCTGAAGATTTTAACGATGGAGGCATGCTGGTTGAGGAGATAAAGAGTACGGGAAAGAGAATATTGTAATAGAAATAAACAAAACAAACCCGCTCTTTTATAATGTCTTTGGTTCTTTTAAGAAACAAAAGAACCAAAGGTAGCAGTTACAATTCACTTTTATCATATTCTAATATATCGCCGGAGAATTGTGTATGCAGTCAAATGTCTGGAAGCACAATTCTCCCGTAAGCGCCCATAATCTTTCATATTTAGCCAGCGACATACTTATACTTGTTTATACGAGTAAGCGTTTCACATACATTTATATTCGCGAGCGTGACGGCCACTAATATCTTAAATACGGGTGCTGTCCCAATACTGTTCAGCACGATCTTTGTTTGACACGCAAGAAATCCTTGAATTTGTCATCTCTGAAGGAGACTACGCCTGTCCTGACGACAGGAAGGGACTGAAGAATCTATGGTTACAAGGCCGAACTTTTTCGTTCAGAAGAAGCCAAAAAATAAAATCTGGCTTTTGAAGGAAAAGATATTGAAGGAAAAATACTTCGCTCATAGCCTGGAAGGGAGACCGGTAGATGAGTGGCATGTTCTTGAGGATCATTTTAAGTGTACAGCGGAACTTGCGAAATCATTTGCGGATACATTCGGCTCCGGCGAATGGGTTTATCTTGCAGGGTTATGGCATGATCTGGGTAAGTATTCGGAAGGTGAATCATTATGAATGAACTATATGCTCATACTCCCAATGAAAAAGATGACTGGCACTATCTTGAACTGCACCTGAAAGAAGTTGCTGAATTTGCTGAAAAATTTGCGGGTAAATTCGGTGCCGGTAAATTAGCCAACTGGATAGGATTATGGCATGATCTTGGTAAAAGCAATCCTGCATTCCAAGATTACCTCAATTCATGTCAGCGGGGAGAACGACACGAAAAAGTTCCTCATGCAATATGGGGTGCGGTTTTGGCATATCAACTTATCAGTCGAAACATAGAAGATGATTGCTGGAAAGAGATAGCTCTAACTATCGCAGGACACCATGTCGGTATTGACCAGCCGGGTTCACTTTCTCAGAAACTTGAGGAATGTATGCAAAAAAATCATGAACTATTCCAACTTATTGCTGAGCATGCAAAGATACTACCTTCTCCGCCACAAGTAAATCTTCCTGAAATGACTCGCACACAGCGAGAATTGTTTATTCGAATGGTTTTTTCTGCACTCGTTGATGCTGATTATTTGAATACAGAGAAACATTTCAATGAAAAGCAATATGTTTTGAGGCAAAAACAACATATAATAGGGAGTCTTTGGAGTAGATTTGATGCGAATCAAAAACAATTTGTTAAAGCCGTTGATACTGAAACTACGGTCAATAAGATTCGTAGGGAAGTTTATGAATTATGCGATAGAGCGGCGTTAGGAAAATCAGGTATCTATCGTATGACTGTTCCTACTGGTGGTGGAAAGACAAGAAGCAGTCTGGCATTTGCTCTAAGACATGCGGTTAAAAACGAGATGGACAGGGTTATTGTTGTGATACCATATACAAGCATCATTGATCAGACAGCTAAAGAATACAGGAAAATTCTTGGATCCGATGCGGTGCTTGAACATCACAGTCAGGTTAGTGTCCCCGCTGATGAAAGTCAGGATGCTGCGCATGTTTCGTTAAGACTTGCCACTGAAAATTGGGATGCAACTCTCATTGTGACGACAACGGTACAGTTCTTTGAAAGTCTATTTTCAAACAAGCCAGGAAAGGTGCGCAAACTTCACAATCTTTCCAGAAGTGTTATTGTTATTGACGAGGTACAAGCACTACCTCCGGAATTACTGACCCCAACTCTTGATGTGTTGAGGGCGCTTGTTGAGGAATATGGCGTTTCCGTTATTCTATGTACGGCGACTCAACCTGCATTTGAAGAAAGTCATTATCTGAAACCATTTCAAGGTTTACAAGTACACGAGATTGTTCCAAAAGAAATATACCAAGAGCATTTTAGAAAGCTTGAAAGGGTTAAATACTATCGTAAGGACAAACCGATTTCCTGGCAGGAATTGGCAAATGAAATTTCGGAAGAAAAACAGATAATGGTTGTGTTAAACACTCGCAAGGACGCATTATCTCTTATTGATGAACTTCGTGATAAGGAAGATGTTTTTCATCTTTCAACTCTCCTTTGCGGAATACATCGAAGGTTGATTCTTAGAAAAGTAAAAAGAAGGCTTAAAAACAAGTTGCCTGTTAAACTTATCAGCACTCAGGTTGTTGAAGCTGGTGTTGATATTGATTTCCCAGTAGTTTATAGGGCGATAGGCCCTTTAGACAGAATTGTACAGGCAGCGGGAAGATGCAATAGGGAAGATAAGCTTCAAAATGGGCGGCGTGGGAGTGTTGTTATTTTCGAACCTGCTGAAGGACGGACACCGAGGGGTCCGTATAAAACGGGGCTTGAAAAGGCAAAACTTTTGTTAATGCAATATGATATTTCTGAACTTCATAATCCTGAACTCTATCAGGTATATTTTGAGAAACTATTTACCGATGTTGATACAGACAAGAAAAAGATACAAACCTATAGGGAGGTTCTTGATTATCCAAATGTTAATGATAAATACAGATTAATTGAGCAAAACACAGTTCCTGTTTTGATTAGTAACGAGTCGGCGACAAGAAGACTGAATGAGTGGAAACGCCAACCATGCAGAAGAACTTGGCAGCGTTTGCAACCTTTAATCGTTAACATGTTTGACTATGAAGTTCAAAAGCTGAAGGCAGACGGCTGGCTTGAACAGATATCTGATGGGTTTTATCATTCATTTGGTATGTACGATAGATTGAAAGGTTTGGTTCCGGCAATTTATGATCCAAGCGATCTTATACAGTAGGAGGTGAAATATGAACAGTGCGACATTTTTGATTAAAGTAGGTGGGGACTATGCCTGCTTTACAAATCCAGGATTAAAGGTGGAACGATGCACCTATCCTGTCATGACTCCTGCGGCAGCCAGAGGAGTTTTGGAAGCAATATATTGGAAACCACAGTTCAGGTGGGAAATCAGAGGAATCAAAGTGCTTAAACCTATCAAGCAGATCAGTATTATGAGGAATGAGATTAAGGATAGACAAAGCGAAAAGCCTATTGTCATAGAGCAGAAAAAACAACGACAGCAACGAACGAGTTTGATCCTGAAGGATGTTGAGTATGTTATTGCTGCGGAAATTGTACTTAGGGAGGGAATCAACAATATTAAAGGTTACAGTGAACAGTTTAAAAGGAAGCTTGAGCGTGGACAATGCCATCATACTCCATATTTAGGCACACGTGAGTTTGCTGCATGGTTTGAGCCTGCGACAGGTAAGGAAGAACCAAATGAATTTATAAAGGAACTATCATTGGGACAGATGCTTTTTGATACTGCTTACAGAGAAAATAATGAACGCAAGGAAATTGATTTTCATCGACATAAAGGAGAAGAAAAGTGGGTTTCAAGAGGATATGCCCATGCATTATTTTTTGATGCAGCCATAAAAGACAATGTGCTAAATGTTCCGCGTGAAAAATATTTTGAACTGTATGAACTGGAGGGAGTGCATGTTTAAGGAAATCATTGAACTTGGAAGAAGACTTGAAACAGGTAAAAAATTACCCCCTCCAGGGTATTACTTTTACGGCCAGTCAAAGCCAATCAAATGGATAGTACATCTATGCTTTGATGATTTAAACAGGCTTTATATAGAAAATACTGAAATTGATAGAGCGAGGCCGTTTTGTGGAAAAACAAGCGGAATAGATGCACATCCGTGTATTGATGAGGCAGGTTATGTTTTTGGTATCGTTAAACAAAAAGGAGGTGGAACTGACAAGAAAGCAAAAGATAAGCATAAAAAATTTCTGGAACTTTTACAAAAGACATGTCAAAGTCCATTGGTTAAGGACGAGAATTTGAAGTCAGCTATATGGATAGTTTGTTCAAAACTACGTAGTAAAGAAATTGAAAAGATTAATAACTTCAATAATATCCTGAATAAAGATTGGGTTTCGTTTGTTTTTGATGACGGATCGTTTGCGGACAAGCATCTGTTTGAACATCCAGAAATACAACAGTTCTGGTTGGAAGAACTGAAAGAACGCACACGTCAGAATACCGATGCAGGAAAAGCCAAAACAGGTATTTGTTCAATTTGTGGACAATATCAGCAAATGGCAAAGAAAATTCCGGTTGGTGTTAAAGTTTACAAATCAAATGCCCCGCACCCACTTCACTCCTATAATAAAGATGCATTTGTGTCTTATATTGAGGGGGTTCACATATTTGAAGGAAAAGCTCACCTTGGTCAATGTGTGATTTGTGGTGATACTATTGCCAGAACATTGAATTATCTTACCGGAAACGAACTGCATTACAAAATCATTACGCAGGATCGCAGGGACGGTAAACTCAATACAGATTCTGCACGCAATCAGTTTGCTTTATTTTGGTTAAAGGAAGAGCAGCTTCTAAGAATTGGGGAAACAACAATTAACCCTTCTGATCTGTTAAAAAATGTGAGTATTCTCATGAGCAAACCTGATTCAGCCGACAAAAATGCACCACCGCCAGACCTGATTCAATTGGAAAATATGCTGAACACACCATGGAGCGGGAGGGATGCATCTGTCAATATCGCAGGCAACGAATTCTATCTTCTTGTACTGTCTCCAAACAAAGGTCGTATTGCGGTCAGAGATTGGCTGAATATTTCACTCGACAAATTGCAGCAGAATCTCAAGGCATTTCTTGATGCTCAACGTATTATTGATCCTTATGGAAAAGAGAAACGATGCTTTGGAATACCTGAGATTCTAAAAGAAATTGAGGCTTCGAATATATCCAAAGAGCCGTATAAAGCTGTAGAGATTGGCAATCCTAATTTAAGCCGTCAACTATTACGGACTGCATATTTGGATGAACAGCCTCCATCAGTTCTTCTTGAGGCAGCGGTAATGTGCATGAGGAATATGAAGATATTTGATGAAAAGAAAATGACTACGCAACATGTTTTAATGGCAACGTTAAAAATGCATATAACTTATAGAAAGGAGGGCTTGAAAGAAATGGAAACGCTTGATCCGAATCGACACATAATAGGGTATTTGTGTGGTAGACTTCTATCAATCCTTGAGGAAGCGCAATTGCGGCCGGTGCTATGGAAAATCAATACTACACTCGTAGATCGATTTTATGGTTCAGCATCATCTGCGCCAGCTTCAGTGTTTGGAACACTTGTAAGGAGAGCGACAACTGATCACTTTCCGAAAATACGCAAAAGGCAACTTGGATATAAGGCTCTTGAGGAGTTAATGGAATCCGTTCAATCTGAGATTGATCATGCTGGAGGATACCCTAAAACGCTTTCATTGGAAGGACAGGCTGAATTCTCACTCGGATTTTATCATCAGAGGGCTAAATTCGGCGAAGAAAGAGCTAAGAACAAAAAACAGAAAGAAAATAAGGAGAAAAACAATGAGTAAAGATATTCATGCTGATCCAGCAAGAAGACATGATTTCGTACTTTTATTTGATGTTGAAAATGGAAATCCAAATGGAGACCCTGATGCCGGAAATCTTCCACGAGTTGACCCTGAAACCATGCACGGAATTATTACAGACGTATGCCTTAAAAGGAAAGTAAGGGATTATCTGCAAATGACAAAAAATATTCCTATTTTTATACAGAGTGAAACGGCTTTAAATACTCTTATTTCTAAAGCCGCTCGCGATGTCGGTGCAGAATTTCCACAAATTGAAATCAAAATAGAAGAAGATAAAGACGACGATGTTATCCAATGGTTTTCAGAACATGATCCTTTTGAGCTGCATGAGGACAAACTATCGTATTATGGCGATTCCTTTAAACAAAAAGATATAAAAGAGAACTTTAATGAGGTTGAAGATTCAGATTTGAAGAAGAAGCTTAAACCATATGCAAAGCAACTGGCAGACTCAGTTAAGAAAAAAAAGCTTAATGAAGGCGATAGGAATGAAACAAAACAGAAACTTATTGAAGAACGATATGATATACGGATGTTTGGCGCTGTGCTGTCAACAGGCCTGAATGCAGGTCAGGTGAGGGGGCCTGTTCAGTTTACGTTTGCAAAATCAGTAGACCCTATTTTCAGGCTCGATAATGCTATAACACGCAAAGCAATCACAAAAGAATCAGATAAGAAAAGGAAAGAAACCGAGATGGCTCGTAAACCAACCGTCCCGTATGCCTTATATGTGGCTCATGGTTTTTATAATCCATACTTTGCATTAGAACCCAATGATCCAGATAAATACAAAGTGTCTGAAGATGACTTATCTAGTTTATGGGAGTCATTGGAATGGATGTTCAATAATGATACCGCTGCTGCCAGAGGGAAAATGGCAACGAGAGGATTGTATGTATTCTCGCATGATAACATGAGAGGCAACGCACCTTCACACAAATTATTTAGCAGAATTACAGTCGAAAAGAATAATAAGGACGATAAGAAAAAGAAGGGCGATCCCGCAAGAAATTTCGATGACTATAAAGTCATTATTGATGACAAAAAATTAAAAGAGTTGAACATTAATTTAAAAAAATTAGTGCATGAGGAAGAAGACAATGAGGTAACTCCAAATGACCAACCAAAATGATTCCCCTCAACTCATCCCGCCTCACGGCGGCTATCAGGGGCTACAATCTTACCAGATGTCGGAGATTGTTTATGATGCTACGGTAGTATTCTGCGACTGTTTCATCAATCGCCGCTCCCGCACCCACGACCAGATGGTGCAGGCGGCACGAAGCGGCAAACAGAACATCGCTGAAGGCAGCATGGCGTCAGGTACTTCGAAGAAATTCGAGCTGAAGCTCATCGGCGTGGCGAGGGCGAGCCTTGAGGAACTGTTGCTGGATTTTCAGGATTTTCTGAGACAGAAAAGACTGCCTCTCTGGGAAAAGGACAATCCCAGGGCCAAAGAAGTCAGAAATCTCTGTTATCAAAGGGATAGGTCTTATATGACTTATAAGCCCTATATCGAGGCTTCGCCTCCGGAAGTTGCTGCAAACACCATGGTATGCCTGATTCACCAGACTAACTACCTGCTTGATCAATTGTTGAGGGCGCTGGAAAAGGAATTCCTGAAAGAAGGCGGGTTTACTGAAAGACTCTATCGTACACGATCACAGAGAAGAAAAAAATAGGACGTATATGACTTATAAGACTAATTGTTACACAGAGGATGATCTTGTTCTGCTATCGGCATTGCAGCACATTATATTCTGCGAGAGACAGTGTGCCCTTATCCACATCGAGCAGATTTGGGAGGAAAACCTGTTCACTGCCGAAGGCAGGATCATGCACGACAAGGTTGATACTGCCGGGCAGGAAAAACGCCGGGATATCCGCATTGAATATGGCGTGCCGCTCAGGTCGCTGCGGCTAGGCCTGATCGGGAAGGCGGATGTGGTGGAATTTCACAGGCAGGGGGATAACTGGCATCCATTCCCTGTGGAATACAAGAGAGGCAAGCCCAAAAGGGACAACTGCGATAAAGTTCAGCTTTGCGCTCAGGCCATATGTCTTGAGGAGATGCTCAATTGCAATATTACCGAAGGATCTCTGTTTTACGGGACAACCAGACGAAGACAGGATGTTGTGTTTGACACGGCCTTAAGAACAGAGACTGAAGAGACTGCAAAGAAAGTGCACGAACTTATCAGCACTGGAATAACTCCTAAACCGGAGTATTCCAAGAAGTGCAAAAGCTGCTCTCTGGAGCAATTATGCATGCCAAAAATGTGCGGCAAAAAGGGAAAGGCGGGCGCTTATCTTTTAAAGATGATGGAGAGTAGAAAAGAATAACATTTAAAAAAGTAATCACACAAAGGCACAAAGATCACAAAGCCACGCTCAGCGGGGCAAAGGGAAAAGCTATTATCTCTTGTTTTTCTAATTTCGTTTTCTTGGTGATCTCTGTGTCTTTGTGTGAGGATTAGTAACATTCCCATGAAATGGGAATCTGTGTGATTTAAGGAAGGGATTTCGTATCGTGCCCGGCATAACAAAAAATATAACATGAAAAGACACCTGAATACTTTATTTGTTACAACGCAGGGAGCATATCTCGCAAAAGAGGGCGAGACTGTTATCGTTAAAGTAGATAATGATGTCCGCCTGCGTATTCCGGTGCATACAATTGGTGGAATTGTATGTTTCGGACAAGTCTCCTGCAGCCCCTATCTGATGGGATACTGTGCGGAGCAGAATGTAGCTATAAGTTTCCTTACTGAGTACGGGCGGTTTCTTGCAAAGGTACAGGGACCGGTATCAGGGAATGTTCTATTGAGGCGTGAACAGTACCGTCAGGCTGATAATCCTGAAACATCGGCTGTAATTTCAAGGGCGGTTTTGACCGGCAAAATTGCCAATTGCCGCATAGTGCTTGAACGGGTGCTGCGGGATCATTCAGATAAAATTGAAATAAACGCTGTGACCATGGCTTCACAGAAACTTGCATATTCATTAAAAAGACTGCAATCAGAATTACCTCTTGATATTTTACGTGGAATCGAAGGAGAAGCGGCATTGACCTATTTCGGCGTATTCGACTATCTGATTACTTCACAGAAAGAAGATTTTGTATTTCATGAACGAAATCGCAGGCCTCCTCTGGATACGGTGAATTGTCTTTTATCATTTATCTATACGATTGTTATGCATGATGTCAGATCGGCGTTAGAGACTGTCGGCCTTGATCCCGCGGTCGGCTTCCTTCACAGAGACCGTCCCGGACGGCCCGGCCTGGCTCTTGATTTAATGGAAGAGTTTCGCCCATTCCTTGCAGATCGCCTTGTATTTTCACTGATTAACCTCGGCCAGGTGAAGGTTAAAGGTTTTGAAGTTAAAGAAAACGGCGCGGTACTGATGGATGATGAAACAAGAAAAACCGTACTTACAGCTTATCAGACAAGAAAACAGGATGAGATTGTGCATCCATTCCTTAATGAGAAGGTGACAATAGGACTTCTCTTCCATGTGCAGGCAATGCTTATGGCCCGTTATCTGCGCGGTGATCTGGATGCTTATCCGCCATATGTGTGGAGGTAAGATAGAATATGTTTGTATTAGTCAGTTATGATGTTGCTTCAGAAGATAACGGGCAGCGGCGGCTGCGCAGGGTTGCAAGGGCATGTCAGGACTATGGTCAGAGAGTGCAGTATTCGGTCTTTGAGTGCATTGTTGACCCTCCACAATGGACAGTTTTACGCCAGAGATTAATTGATGAAATTGATCCTGAAAAGGACAGTCTGAGATTTTACTTTTTGGGATCAAACTGGAAACATCGTGTGGAGCATGTTGGCGCTAAAAAGTCTATAGATCAGGATGGGCCGTTGATTGTTTAAGAGATATTGCGAACCTGAAGTTCACATAGTTTCCCTGTCAGGTTCGCAAAGCATAAAGAATGTTAATAATGCATCAAGTAGAAGCAATGCTCTTTGACAACCTGGAAATTTATCTTTCTTAAATCGAGGTTTCGCAAAAAGCAAAGAATAAGCAGTTTGTTTTAAATGACTTATAAGTAAGCAGTCGCTCCCCGTGCGGGAGCGTGGATTGAAACGCAGAATTTGAGGCGTGCCATTTGGAAGTAAATCGTCGCTCCCCGTGCGGGAGCGTGGATTGAAACAAAATTCATAACAAAGAAATTTATCAACTAATGAGCGTCGCTCCCCGTGCGGGAGCGTGGATTGAAACTGACAAAACTTGACTGTATTCTGAGTGTTATGAGAGTGTTATGAGGAGTGTTATGAGGGTCAAACCTAATCTATTGACAAATGATTCAATCCATAACAATATTTAATAATAGAATGAAAATGTTTTGACAAATCTTATCGATCAAGCTAATGTATTACATATATTTTATCGATGGAGGTAATTATGGAAACAGTAAAGGTTCAAGTTTTGCAGTATGAAAATCGTATTGAGTATATACCTGTCAAGAAGATGAAGCAAATGCGTGGTTTTCTAAAAGGAATTGATACTACCGTAAAGAGAGATAAGGACAGAATATGAACTTGGTAGACTCAAGTGGTTGGCTTGAATATTTTGCGGATGCTCCTAATGCTAATTATTTTGCAAAGCCCATTGAAGATATCCACAATCTTATTGTGCCGTCTTTATGTATTTTAGAGGTCTTTAAAAACATTATTAGACAAAGGGATGAGAATGCAGCCCTTCAAGTTGTTGCCCTGATGAAACAAGGAAGTTTCCTGGCCAAACCTTGATCAGTGGTTAGCGGTAAAAAAATAACTCCCTATTTTTTACATTAAGTTTCACATTTCAAGTATAATCAATTGGCAAATCTGATTAAAAAAATACTTGCCTGATCTCCTCCTGAGTTTATAATCACTATCTTTATAATTTTTAATATGGCAGTTTAATTATTCAGACTTGAGGTTATAAATATAAGAAAATTCCTGTTGTTAAATATCTTAATTGCGTCATTTGTCCTTCTTTCAGCCGGGATTATTCAGTCGGCTGATGGAGAATACCCGCCACGCACAAAACTGCGTTCATCTTATATGAATTTATCTCTTTCTCAGGTACAGTCAATGTCTAATATTTCTATACGCAAAAAGGATAAGTGGGGATTTTATGGGCACAGCACAATCATCCATCGCTATGAGGAGAAGTCTATAAACGGAGACGGTGTTGTAATAGACCATGCCACTGGTCTAATGTGGCATCAATCAGGTTCGAGTGATTATATGAGGTGGGATAATGCAAGGAATTGGATAGGAAATTTGAACTACAGAAAATATGCAGGTTATCAAGACTGGAGATTGCCTACTTTAGAGGAAGCGGTATCACTGCTTGAACCGGGCAGGAGAATTAATAATCTATACATAGACCCTGTCTTTAATGATGAACAATGGGGGATTTGGAGTGGCGACATATATGGTGCGAAAGGAGTGTGGAGCGTCTACTTCAGCCTTGGTAATGTACGCTGGAACGTCAAGAACCGCTATGTCCGTCCAGTCCGCTCACTCAAATGAATCTCCGAGTCAAACCTTGATAAATAAACAGGGCCTGTTTTATAAAAGTGGAAAAGCAAGCCATGAAGTAGATTAATTTGTCTTTATAAAAAATATTATTTGTAACACAAGGCTACTTAAGATTTGTCAAATGGAATCAGACCAGAAAAGAAAGATATTTATTCAGGAAACCCTCCCGGACAGTGATCTGATGCAGAAGGACTTTTCCGGCAGGTATCTGATAGGTAGTGCGATTCAGTCCTTCAAGTTGCGGGAAGGACGCTGTCGTTATCAACGGGCTCAGGATACCCGCTTGCAGAATTTTTCCATTGATCATGTCCTTTGCGATAAGGGGTATTATCAGGATTGTCATTGGGAAAATTTAAAGGTTCGGGATTCCTTTCTTACCGAGAGTCATTTTTCCGGATGTAAGTTTGAGAAGACGGCGGGGGAACTGAGTTCCTTTAGCTTATCCGCCTTTTACGACTGTGAGCTCCGGGGGTCACGCTTCAGTGAAGTCTCCTTTAGCGGTTCCTGGTGGCATGCCTGCCGGCTTGAGAAGGAAGATTACTTTTTTGTCCGTTTCCCTTCCTCAGTCTTTGTTGATACTCAGTTTGTAGGGTGCCGTTTGCAAAAGGCTATTTTCAGGGCGGCAACCTTTATTCGATGTAGTTTTGAGAGTTGTACGCTCGACGATGCGGTATTTCATAAGGCCCGTTTAATAGATACGAAGTGGATTGATACCGATATCAATCAGGCAGCTAATCTGGAAGAGATTCGCTATGATTAGCATGATGACCAATCTGATATTCAGGCGTTTTACCGTGGGGAGTTTCGGGATCAACGGTTATCTGGCGGCGGACCCCGATACGCGAATCGGGGTTTTTATTGACCCGGGCGGTTTCGGTGCGGAGATAGAGGCCTTTATCCAGGAGCGGGAGATCCTGCTCAATTATCTCTTTTTTACGCATGGTCATTGGGATCATACCGAAGGCGTATCAGAATTTGACAGTCGCTACACAGTCCAGGGCTATGCCGGTCAGGGGGAAGTCAGTGCCGCCAAACATCAATTACGGGGTGGTGAGATAATCGAGGTTGGGCATTTGAGATTCGAGGCGCTTTCCGTACCGGGCCATACTCCACATGGAATTTCGTTTTATGGGTCCGGTTGTGTGTTTACGGGTGATACCCTTATGTGCGGTTCGGTCGGCGGGACAGGCTCAACAAAAGCTGCACAGTGCCAAATCGAGCACATCCGCAAACATATCTTTACCTTGCCGGATGAGACCCTGGTATTTCCTGCCCATGGCCCCATGACTACGGTGGGAGTGGAAAAATATACCAATCCCTTTTGTCAGGAATGACTGGATACTCGTTACTCACTCCACTTTCCCTGTGTCCTCACTGCCAGCCCGAAGCCTGCCGGCCGGCAGGGCAGGGTTTTTATGGCAGGCCTGCCCGACCCGTCCGAACGGTGATGCCGGGCGGGCGAGCTTTTTGGCAGGTGTGGTTTGGTTAACTTTTTCAATTCCGATTTGGTTCCGGAGTATTTGCAGTTGAGGGTGGCAGGGTTGGAAAAATAATTGAAGGTTGTTCTCCGGTCAAGGTTCGCAGAAATGCAACAATTTTGTTCGTTTCATCATCAGTAAGTGTTAGTCCCAGTTGATATTCGGCCATGATATTAACTGCCTCACTCAAACTCCATGTGCTTGCATCGTGGAAATAAGGAGCCGTTAGTTCAATATTTCTCAGCAGCGGAACCTTGAATACATATTTATCTTTCTCATCTTTTGTTACGTTGTATCTGCCAAGGGTATGGGTGTCTTTGTCATATGGTTTTGCAAGTCCAAATTTCTGATAAGAATTTCCTCCTACACCAACACCGTTATGACAGGTTACACAACCTTTATCCTTAAATAGATCATATCCTTCCTTCTCCGATTCGGAAATGGTTGCATCATAGCCTTTTAGCCAGTGATCAAATCTTGAGTTTGGTGTAGTTAGAGTCTCTTCAAATGAGGCAATAGCATCAGTGACCTTATCGATGTCAATCTTCTCGTCTCCATATATTTCCTTAAACCATTGCACATACTCCGGTATTGACTGCAATACACTCACTGCAAGCTCATGGTTTGAACCCATTTCAATAGGATTGGCTATGGGGCCTCCTGCCTGTTCTTTCAAGTCCTTTGCACGGCCATCCCAGAATTGAGCCAGATTGAATCTTGCATTCAGGACGGTAGGTGAGTTTATAGGGCCAAAAAACCATTTATGTCCGATAGAGCTCGGCAGATTATCTGCACCACCTGTTGAGAGGTTATGACAGGAATTGCAGGTGATCCAACCGGATTTGGACAATCTGGGTTCAAAAAACAATTTCTTTCCTAATTCTACCTTTGCCCTGTCGTAGTCAAAACTGATTGGAATTGGTTTGATAGGTTCGTCTGAATGTTCTGATTTAGTTCCAGCCGACATCCTTCCACCTCTACCATAACCCATATCAATCAAACCCCCTGCAGTAGCAAATGCCGGCATCACAGCATTGATAATGACAAGAGCCAATAAACAGCTAATCGCAGTAAATTTATAGTATAGTATGAGGAATTTCCATCTTAAGCACATATAAATTAATAGGATACAGTCGTTCCCCCTCACCTTGTCCTCTCCCCAAGGGGAGAGGGTTAGGGTGAGGGGGTAAATTTAATTTTATTCATTTGCTAATCTGATTTCTCGTATTTAGAACGCAATTTATCCACATCGTCCTGACTCAACCATAGTGAACTGTCTTCAATGACAGAATCTTTAATTTTATTCATAAAATCCTGAACATATTTACTCAAATCGTCTTTTGAAATCTTTCCCGTTTTGATGAGAATTTCACCGAGACGCAAATTTTTTTTCACGTTTTTGTAAGGCCAATGCTTCATTAAGAATCTCTTGTGTAATATGTTTCTCACTAATTAAATACTCACCAATTTTCATTTACCTTAAACCATTATTTATCATATTGTGGAAAAAAGGGTTGCGACATTTTGTCGCTTTCCGTATAAAACAAATTGCTTTGGCAATCTCATTCATATAAACCAATAACTCTCATCTTTCGTCTTTTTCTTCTTTCTCTACTTTTACCTCTTCTTCAACTTCAGATGGAATCTCCAACTTTTTTTTCATCTATTTCCTCTTTTTCTTCAGCTTCCTCTCTAAATTCGTCTGAAGATGAAATGCCAATTGGGTTTTTCTCTAAAAAATCCTGTATATCAAAATCAACTGATTCTCCTATAGTTTTTGCTTCTTCTGGTACTTTTAAATCTCTTTCTTTTGGTTCCTCAAATTCTTTCTTTTCTTCGACTACTTCCTCTGATTTTTCAGTAGACGAAATACCAACTACCCCTTCCTCTACACGCAAAGAATCAACCATTTTTTCTATAACTGAAGCTGTTGAATTCTTTTGTGTTTGAAGTGCTTTATTAATCCTGTCATCAATTTTGTTTAATATATCTTGCGCCTTTGTATCAATAATGTTCTCTACTTTTTTTATAACTTCTTCTTCCTTTGTATCAATAATGTTCTCTACTTTATTTACAACTTCTTCTTTCTTCCCTTCTACGTCAGAAGTTAACTTTTCAATTTTTGTAGTAATCTCATCCTTTAAATCTTTTATTTCGGTATCTATTTCTTCGAGATTAACAACCGGTTTTTCCTCCATTTCTACTTTCGACTCAATTGTATCATCTACAACACCGGAAGCATCTTTTTCTTCAGCAGCATCATATTGTTGCGTTTCATGCACATATTTATGTTCTATTTTTTCTCGAGTTCTCACAATTCTACGATAGATGAGTGCAACAACAATACCACTAACTATTATGGCACCTATAATCAAATACAAACTACCCATTGCATATAAATCCTTAAAACCTGCAATATGATTCATTTATTAAATATAATCTCCATATAGTGTTGTTATGTAAAAAAATGGTCGGGGCGAGCCGATTCGAACGGCCGACCCCTTGAACCCCATTCATAAAAAGGGTATTTTTAACTATTTTCGTAACTGTCTGATTTAGCGTCTGTAATACCGCTACCACTTATTTTACAATAAGTTAAACTTCGCTTTTATTCTGGTGATTACCGTGGTTTCTGGTTGGTTACGCTGATATTGACTACAATTTGACTACAGTATGTATCAACTGTCATTATATTAAGTATATATAATGCCAGTGTCAAGCAATTTATTTGACCAATCATAAGGAGATAAAATCAAGGAATTGGATTCTCTGTTCCTGTCGCTTGAAAATACTGTTGCTTCTATTTTAACCCATTTTTTTACAACATTACTTAATCTCAAGTTTAAATGCAAATGGAGAATTATGCGATCCGACTACTAATCCATTCAACTTTTTGTCTAATATACATGGCTCTTCTATCTTTGTGCCATTAACGATGGTACCTAAACTACTCCCTCGGTCAATAATAACATATTTTCCTTTCACCCTGTCTATTAAGAAGTGGTTCCATGATATATGAAAGGGAGGCTCATCAGTTTCATTTTCAAGGTATAGGTCATTGTCTGAAAAGACATCATCTTCACCTGATACACTTTTACGACCAACCTTAAAAGGGAAATTGTTTATTTTTACACTGACACTACCTAATGCTTTTATACTTGTATCGTTTAAACCTGTAAGTATAACGAGTCCTTTTTTGTCTGGATCCCATTGTTTAGTCTTCGATGTCTCAGGACCTAAACAATCTTTCATAACAATATTTTTGTTGCCGGTTCTCACTCTTTCAAAAAGTGCCTTCATAATGGGAAAAAGTATTTTAGGATTCTTTACCAACTGATTATTAAAACTCTTACGATCAATTACAGAAACTAATGTATCCTCAAGAGCCGTAACCGTTGCTGATCTAGGTTTGTCTTCCATTAAACCCATTTCACCGAAAATCTGTTTTTTCCCTAAGACCGCAAAAACCGTTTTTTTCTCATTGACCTCACTCGATACTTCAACTTTTCCTGCTTCGATAACGTATGCACAGGTTTCATATGAACCTTGCTTAATTATCACTTCCCCTTTTTTGAAAGATTGATGCATTATAATACACCTCCCAAAAACAATAAATTTCGTATGGCATACGCACAAACTTTTGAAGAACTAGCAACTCAAATAAGATAATGCGAATCGTCTATCAGCGTATATTATCAGTACCAAAATTCTAAAGCAAATAAATTCCCAGAATTTCTAACCTTTTAGAAATGGGCAATATTATTTACGGTATTTTACTTTGTAGGTCTAGATATTGACATGGGTTTTGTACTCTGATATAAGTTAGTCAGGTTGTGGACCTATTAAAATTTTAAACTTATTTATTGAAGTTAGGTGTATTTCGGATTTGATTAAGGGTGAAATAATCTTAAACCCATTTTATTTGTAAAATGTTTAAATTAGGAAAAGATCGTGTTTTTCTATGTTGTGCCGTAGAAGACATGGACAAGGTTAAGAAAGTCCATGAGGGCATGAAGGGCAGAGAGTTAAAAGTCTGCTTTGATAGAATGGATATCAAACCAGAAAAATGGGAGGTTCAAGTCGAGAAGACCATTAATAAGAGTGATTTTTTTGTTGTTTGTATTAGTAAATCCACTTTGCGGGAGAAAGATGACAAAAATCATTGCTTCCGAGATGAGGAGCTTAATAGGGCTTATAATATCGCCCAGGATGTATCTGATATGAAACTTACCATTATTCCCGTAATGCTTGAGGATTGTGGTCACAGTGATACCTTCCTCAGTGGTTCATATCAGTATGACCTGTTTAAGGATTTTGAAAATGAACTGGACAGACTGGCACTTAATCTAGGCGGTCGCTCACTTTCTGATACCAATGCTAGAGACGAGAGAAATAAAGACGAAAAGATGATTGATAGTCTTATGGGCAAAGCAGCGGTTGCTTATTATGCTGGTGAGTATTACAAGTCGATAACTGTATTGAAAAGTATGTTAGCTCTGGCGTCTGATGTTTACGAGGCATGGTATAACAAGGGGGTTATTCTTGGTAGTCTAAATCATCATGAGGAAGCTATAGCTGCCCTTGATCAGGCCACCAAGATAAAAGCTGATGATCACAGGGCCTGGTATAATAAAGGATATTCTCTTGACAGCTTAGATCGTACTGTGGAGGCTATTGAAGCTTATGATAAGGCTATCAAAATTAAACCTGATTATCACAGGTCATGGTATGGGAAAGGGGTTGCTCTTGACAACTTAGGTAATACTGTAGAGGCTATTGAGGCTTATGATAAGGCAACCAAGATTAAACCTGACTATCAAGAGGCCTGGAATAACAAAGGCATTATTCTTAGTAGTCTTGATCGTCACGAGGAGGCTATTGCGGCTCTTGATCAAGCCATCAAGATCAAACCTGATGATTACGAGACATGGTACAACATGGGGGTTGTTCTTGTTAGTCTTAATCGTCATGAAGAGGCTATAGCGGCTCTTGATCAGGCCATCAAGATCAAACCTGATGATTACGAGACATGTTACCAAAAGGGGTTAGTTCTTGGTAAATTAAATCGTAATGAAGAGGCTATAGCGGCTCTTGATCAAGCCATCAAGATCAAACCTATCGATCACAAGGCATGGTATAATAAAGGAGTTTTTCTTGATAATTTAGGTCGTCATGAAGAAGCTATTAATGCTTATGATAAGGCAACCAAGTTCAAACTTGATGATCACAAGACTGGAGCATAAATAGTAATAGCCTCTTATCATGTCTGATCTGCGATCAGAGGCAATCATCAATCTTAAATCAACCCTGTTACGTACTTACGCATCTGCGTCAGCCAGACTGGGCCACTCTAGTCCGTAGTAATGTGGTCTTTCAGGGAGAACATAAATATCGCTGAGTCCGCCAAAGAAAGTATCTTTATCGGTACCATATATGGATGCGGCAGGATGCCTGGGTTTTAACGCCTTTAACCTTTCTTCAGCCATCGCATAAATAGTAGATCTTGTTCCAAAGGTTAATGCATTTCCAACACAGGTATTGACGCACGCTGGTTTTTTATTATCCTTTATCCGATCTATACAAAAGTTACACTTTGATGCTTTACTTGCCTGAATGTCTAATTGTGGAATACCCCATGGACATGCTTCTACACAAGCTCCTACTCCGTTACACTTGTTTTGATCAATTATGACTGCTCCGGTATCATCTCTATATATGGCTTTTGGCGGGCAGACGTCCAGACAAACCGGTTTTGTACAATGCATGCATTTATGTAATCTAAAGAAGGAATGAACCTGTTTTTCACCATCTTTTTCCAGAAAGTCTTCATTAAAGAGGACCACATTCCACGTAGACGGATTGAGCCCCTTGGGGTTCTGATATGTTCCTGTTTGAACCGAATGTCCTGCGGGCAGGTTATTCCACTGCTTACAGGCCACCTGACAGCCACGGCATCCTGTACATTTTGAAACGTCTACTAATACAGCATAAGGTTCTGACATTTTTATCTCTCCGTTTAAAGATTAGAAATACTTTTATCCTTAATTTCAGCTTTTAAAGGAAATTTATCCTTTTACAAATTCTTAAGTTTGATACATTTTAGACACGGTAATTTCTTTGACAGACTGCAAAAATGAATCTATCTCATGATCGGTACTAAAATACCCCGGACTTACCCTGATGGTACCTTCAGAAAACGTACCAAGTATGCGGTGCGCGTGAGGTGCGCATTGCAACCCTCCTCTTACTACAAGGTTTTGGCTGTTTAACACCTTACCAATATCATCAATATTCCATCCTTCTATGGTAAAAGAAAGCACTCCGCACGATTCATTATTTTCTGAATCAAAGTGATATATTGCTGCTTCTTCTACATCTTCCAGACCGGTTTTCAATCTTTTGATTAAGACAGATTTGTGCCTGGAAATAGCAGACACACCAATATTTTCTATAAAATCAATCCCTGCAGCCAGTCCTATAATTGCGGGTGTATTTCTTGTACCGGCCTCAAAACCCTCCGGTAAATTTCTCGGTTGACGCTCTAATTCAGAAGCAAAGCCTGTACCCCCTCTATGATCGGGTTCAAAAGTATCCTCTCTCCCACATAGAGGCCGCCTACCCCCAGGGGGCCCAGCAGTCCTTTATGCCCTGTAAACGCAAGAAGGTCAATATTGCACTCCTCTACATCAAGAGGAATACTTCCCGAACTCTGGCTGGCATCCACTAATAATATCAAGTCCTTTTCCCGGCAAATCCTGCCAATTGCACGGAGCGGCTGGATCACACCATTTACATTTGAGGCGTGATTTATGACTACCATTTTTGTTTGTGGCGTTATCTGTTCTTCAAGAGAATTTAAATCCAGCAACCCGTCTCCATCATAACGGAGTTCACCAGTACTGACGGTTTCCGTTAAAGCGTGTAACGGACGCATCACTGAATTATGCTGCATAGGGCCAACCAATATATGGTCAGATTCTTTCAACCCTCCTTTCAGTGCCAGATTTAACGCCAAAGTCGCATTGCATGTAAAGACCAGCCTTCTGTAATCTTTGATACCAAAAAACCGGGCTATCTTTCTTCTTGACTCCAGTACCCTTGAAGCGGCTTCATACTCCAGCCGATTTTCTCCCCTGCCGATATTGACGCCCCATTTTCTGAGAAAGGTATCTGTTTCGCTGTAAACCGTTTCAGGTTTAGGAAACGAAGTTGATGCATTATCCAGATAAATTATGTCATCTTTCATGAAAATGAATCAGTTACATTGAAGCCACTCTTTTATAACCCTTTTGGATTGCAGTATCGTCAACATACTGGGAACTCCAATCCAGCAATACCGGAGGCAACTCTGCATTGTTATTAATAACGGTTTTAATAAAAGAATTACAGGAATTACAAACATCTACACGGTAGTTTTCTTCATCAGGGAAGCTGAGGTATTCTGTTTCTTTCTCTTCCAGTTTTTCACAGAAAGGGCATTTGAGCCTCTGAAAAGGCCACGAAGTATGACACAGCGAACAAAACAAATACCTCTGTCGTCCCGAAGGACTTTTCCTTAATTCCGCCAGACCCGGTGGATGGCCGCATACAGGACAGCATCCCCTTTCCCAACTGTCAAAGTCAATAGACGAAATCACGCAAGTAGAATACTTTTCCAATAAAGGAGTAAGTGTATTTTTAATCAGGAAAATCAATATCTCATCAGGGAGCGAATCAGAAACGTGCGCCTTTATCAGCGTATCCCCTTTCAGATATAAAAATTCTTCTAATATTTCCGGGAGATCGGGTGTTAATTTTTCAATTGCTGTAAGGGCTTCATCAGTCTTAAGACTTGTAAATTGAGCATATACTTTGAAAATATCCATTAAGAATGTTGTCATTCCGGAAAGATCAATTCCACTATTCAGGATTAATGGTTTTCCTGCCAGAATCTGTTGTCTTATTTCGTCATCATTAAAAGAAGAGAACTGAATCTTTTCTTTATACGTATCCTGCAGTTCTTTTAATGCAAGATACATATCATAATATGCAGACAAATGTACATTTTCAACTTTAAGTTTATCAATATTATCTTGAACATCATTCATCAGCCTTTTTCTCCATAGTTAATTAAGGAATTTAGGTATTCTTAAATTCCTCAATCCTTCAATTCTTCAATATTCAATCAAGTCAAGCCCTTTTAACGTTGCACAGGCACGCCTTTGTTTCCTGTATCCACGTATTTGGATCTCCAACATCAATCGTCAGCAGATTCACACTCCAGGCAGGGCTGAGTGTTTGAAATCCCCAATGCTGAGGAGCCCATATGACTTCTACGGTACGGCCGTTAACATTCAATGGATGAATCCTCTTCGTTACCATAGCAACAACCTCAATCTCATCTCTGCTGGTAATAAGCTTGATTCTCCTTCCGTTCTGCACGTTTAATTTTTCCGCCAGCTCTTCACTGAGTTCAGCGAATACCTCCGGCATCAGCTCATTAATCCAGGGGTTGTTTCTCGTAATACAACCACCGCCCCAGTGCTCAGTCAAGGCAGAGGTGCATAAGACATAAGGATACTCACTTGAGCCGCCTACAGGCTGCAGATTCTTCAGCCTTGGATAGATCACTACCGGGTTGGTGGAGACCTTAGGATGCAGGAGGTTCTCTGTCGGGCTCTCAACGGGTTCATAGAATTCCGGAATAGGGCCATCCTTGTTGGCGCCGGATTTCGCCCAGACTGCGTCATCCTTTTTGGAATGGTAAGGAGCGGTAAATATCCTGCCGTTTCCTTCCGCAACCATCTTAAAGGCAACAAGGCCTTTTTCCGAACCGGGTTCAGAGTTAATACCCTTTACATCAGGTCTGTCAACACCGGCCCAGCTCATGGTTGCCGAATCCCACCAGATCAGGGCCCGTTTCGGATCACGTGGTTTTCCTTCAGAATCACAGGATGCCCTGTTATATAGTACCCTTACATTGCCCGGCCATGAGAATGCCCATTTTGGAAACAATCCCATCTTTTGTGGATCATATTTGTCATTCTGTCTCCTGGTAAGGTTGTGTCCTTCACTGTAGCAGCCGGAATAAATCCATTCACCGGCAGAGGTAGTTCCATCATCCTTCAGGCTGCCAATACCCTTAACCGGTCTGCCTGTCTTCAGATCATAACCGTTAATCTCTTTCAATACGTCCTCATATACATAACTGAGTTGATAGTTCCAGTCTGCCTGAAGGATCGGGACCTGGTTTACCGGATTGGGTGATTGTTTATACTCTTCCCTGAGCCTTGTAAAAAGTGTATCAATGATTTCACAATCATTCTTGGCCTGACCTATCGGTTCAATGGCCTTCTGACGCCACTGGATCCATCGCCCGCTGTTTGTAATAGTACCCTCTTTTTCTACGAAAGATGCTGCAGGCAGCAAGAATACCTCTGTGGCTATCCGGGCAGGGTCTGTCCCGGGAGACTTCCAGAAAGAAGATGTTTCGCTTTCAAACAATTCCTGGCAGACCAGCATTTCCAGCTTTGAAAGCCCTTCCCGTACGGCATTAATGTTTGGATTGGTAACCATGGGATTCTGCCCCATGACATGGAAATACTTGATTTTATCATTAACCATATTCTCAAAGAGCTTTACGGCTGAATAATTCTCCAGCCCGTTCCTGAGAGGGAGGTGCTCATATAAATAACCATTGTCCTTTGTTGCGTTTTTACCAAACCAGGCCTTGAGCAGATTTACGAGAAATTTCCCCTTAAACTTTCCAAAATTCTGATTCCAGTCATCGAGTGTCGGCTGCTTGTGCGTAGGAGAAGCAAGGTAACCCGGCAGGATATGGAAAAGCAGGCACATATCAGTAGATCCCTGGACGTTTGAATGTCCTCTCAATGCATTTATCCCGCCCCCGGACACACCGATATTCCCGAGAAGGAGCTGCAAAACTACAAGGGAGCGAATGTTCTGTACACCAGTTGTGTGCTGGGTGAGACCCAGGGCATACATGATAGTACCGGGACGGTTGTTGGCAAAGACAGTGGCAATCTTTTTTATTTTCTTTGCAGGAACTCCGCTTATCTTTGAAGCGGTTTCAAAGTCATAACGTCCGTAGTGCTTCTTCAAATGTGAGAACACGGTACCGGGGTCATTCAGGTTCGATGCTTTTGCCGGTTTTCCATCTTCATGAATAACATATTCCCAGGAGCTTTTATCATAAGATTTATTATTGGAGTCAAAGCCTGAGAAAAGACCTTCATGAAAGGAGAAATCTTTTTTCACCAGGAAAAGTGCATTAGTAAAATTCCTCAGATAAGATTCATCGTACAGGTCTTCACTCAATACATAGTTAATCATAGCCCCGAGAGTCGCTATATCGGTTCCCGGCCTGATCTGTGCAAAGATATCAACCTGGGAAGAAGTTCTCGTAAACCTCGGGTCAACATGAATTACAGTAGCGCCGTTTTCCTTTGCCTTATCCACCCATTTCATGGAAACAGGGTGGTTCTCCGCCGCATTGCTTCCCTGGATCAGGATTGTCCTGGCATGCTGAATGTCATTCCAGTGATTCGTCATCGCGCCCCTTCCAAAAGAAGGCGCCAGGGCGGCAACAGTAGCCGAATGGCAGATACGGGCCTGATGTTCAAGCTGAACTATCCCCAGTAACCTTGCCATTTTCCCGTAAAGATAACATTCTTCGTTAGTGTTCGCAGCGCCTCCATAAAAAGCAAGAGCATCGCAGCGGTTAGCCCTGTATTCAGTCCCTCCGATATTTTCATTTTCAATCCAGTTTTCATCTCTTACCTTTTTTATCTTCTTTACGATTCTTGAGTATGCAAAATCCCAGTTAACTTCCTTCCACTCATTGGAGAAAGGTGCTCTGTACATTGGTTTTGTAATTCGCTGCGGGCTGTTCGGCAGGAAAGAAAGGCCGGCGGCTTTACTACATAACGCGCCACGACTGATAGGATGGTCTGGATCACCTTCGAGATTAACAACTTTACCGTTACTGACAGAAGTAATTATCCCGCAGCCTACTGAGCAGAAACAACATATGGTACGAGCTTCTTTATAACTTACTGCTTTTAATGGTTGTTGTTTTTGTGTCTCTACCTTACGTATCTGGCCGCATCCTATATCAGCAAGGACAACGGCTGCGACTCCAAGACCACTGAGTTTTATAAATTTTCTGCGAGTAATCTCCATAATATTTCCCTCCATGTAAAATTATTTGATTTGCGTTGGTATGTTATTGCAAACTGGATTGATAAACAGGTTAAGAAAAAGTGGTATTTTTATAAAAAACCCTCCTCTAAAAAAACATTCTTATTTAATAAGCATATATTTTTTCAGAAACAGGTAAAAATAGAAGCAATTTACAATAGCAACATTATGATATATCTATCATAAAACCAAGATCTTACTATGGTATTCCGAGACCTTAGCCGAAGAATCTCTTAGATTTCACAATAGATATTAATGACAAAGTCTACATTATTAGTGGTACTTGTCAAGGGTAAAAATACTCCTGTTTACCAGCTACAAATTGGTACGAATTATTATAAAAAACAATATCAAATAACGATTAACTAATAATATGCTTTATCCACAAGACTTGCCCGTCCGATCCGGCACGGCGGGCACAGACAATGACTATTATTGGCGACTTCACTTTGTCCGTGGGTATCAAACCCTTGACAGTGAACCAGCGCCAGGTTCAAACACAGGATTAACATGATAATTTTTTTTCGTTATAAAATCCGTGATTTTCCGTGTTATTCCGTGATTAACCTTTCGCTTCTTCCTTGAATATTCTAATCAGTTCACGATCCAGTAAACGGGCTTTTGATCTCCAAAAAAATTTTTTGACGATACGGATTGCACGGTCAGGGTCGCCATCCCATAGGTTATTGTTCTGGATTTTCTCAGACAATTGAACCACACCTCGGTTGAGGCCAAGGTAGTTACCAGATTTGTTAGCACAAAATGAAAATCGAATTGTAACAATTTAGCCTTTTGAATAATCGTAATTTTAAAAGGTAGGAGCCAACTCCTGTTGGCGATTTCGCCTTCTCCTACCATCCTTCTATGGATTTGATGAAATTTTTCAATGATAAAGTTAATGTACCAGTTTAAGTTCACAATTATACTACAATATTGTCAATATTTTATAAGTTTAATTTAGTTTAATATGGTAGACTCGGTACGAGAGCTGGGAAGGTGTCGAACCAGCCGTTGAAATCAAAACAGCACCAGAACATTAAAGCGCTCCCTCACCTTCCTCCCTGTCCCCGCCTGCCGTCTGGCAGGGGCAGACAGGAATCCTCTCCCCCGTGAGGGAAGGATGAGGGGGAAGTGAATAAATAGTATTTTAATACTAAAATAGATTCCTGGATTCCTCCCGAAAGGGAGGTAACCTTGCTTTCGCAAGGAATCCAATTTTCATCCTTCGTGGTGCCACAAAATGTCATGAAAGTTTGCTATGAACGAAATGATCTTCCAGGAAGGGAATGAATTTAATTACGTCAGGTATAATGAAATATTGCCCGACAGAATGACCCTGTTATTTATACACGGACTGGGCGATTCCGGACTATGTTTTCAGAAGGTGTTCGAAGACAAACGATTTGACAAATTTAATATCATAGTTCCTGACATGGTTGGGTACGGAAAAAGTTCTGCATCTGCAAATGGAGATTATGGTTTCGCTTCTTATATAAACAGGATCTGGAAGATAATAGAAGAGATGAAAATTAATGATTTGACAGTTATAGGACATTCCATGGGAGGTGACATTGCAACCCTTTTGTGTAACTCAGACCAAAAGTACAAAATAAAGAAATTCGTAAACATTGAAGGGAATATAACCCAATTTGATTTATTTATTTCACTCGAAGCAATTAAAGCCGCAGAGGATGAAAATTTTGTGTACTGGTTTTATGATGATTTTATGAAGTCGAAGGTTTTTGAGGATTGGGGACAAAAATATCCTTCATGCAGAAGATACCATATCTCGTTATGTTATTGTCGTCTAGAAGCATTCTTGGCTAATGCTCAGGAATTATGTAAGAGAAATACGGCATTGCCGGGAAAATACAAGAGTGAGACAGGACAGATATATTGCTCTCTCTCGATACCTAAGGTATTTTGTTATGGGACAGAGAGTGTATCTTCTGGTACGATTGATTTTTTGAAAGAGAATAACCTGGAATATCAGGTTTTTGATGGTGCATTTCATTGGCTCATGATAGATAAAGCCAAAGAATTCTATTCGTTTTTATATGAGTTTATTTCTTCTGAATAAAGGTAGAATAATATAATATGACTATGCCTTATTTGTTGATGTTTCATCGTATATCTATCCCTTGACAGGAGCAAGTTTCCTATTGAATTGAGTTGTTTTTATGCTAGCATTAATTAGTTTTACCTGTTATTTTATTTGATAAATAGGCATGTTTTATGTGCATATATTTTATGTATTCGTTGATTCTTAATGTTCATAAGTTACATGAATAATTACAAAATATAAGTATCTTTGATACGAGAGAAAATTTTTAATAGCAAATCATAAAACCGGAAAGAAATTTTCAAAAAAGGCGCTTTTCGTAACTGCCTATTTTAGCACTAGTTACAAAATCACTTAAAAAAGCGTGGCTGTTTGCTAAGACCTCTGATGTTCTTGATATCACTTAATTTAGTAGATTGTAGATATTTTTGTGCTTATAATTAACCGTAATAGTTCAGCCCACCAAGGGGAAAACCTGATGACAACAAACCCCAATTTGCTCAAACCATGTATCCTTCCTTACCTGCTATTTATCCTGATAAGTATCATTTTATTATATAACTGTTCAAGTGCAGAAATTACAAAAAAGGACAAATCACAACGTAACCCCTTAATAGAGAAGATAAAGCTGGCAATGGATGCAAATTACCGAATGGATGTTCAACAATCTGAGGATATCTTTGATGAAGCTATTAACAAATGGCCTGATGAACCACTACCTTACCTTTTCAAAGGAGGTCTTTATCTCAACATATTACGTTATCACAACAAAAACATAGAAGAAGAAAACCGCAAGCTGAAGGAACAAATAATCCACCTGAATAATAAAGTAATTGATATTGCCAAGAAAAGAATTGTAGAAGCCCCAAATGACTTGAATGCATATTATTGTTTAGGAGGAGCATACGGCAATCTAGGAAGGGTTTATGTTCTTAGCGGCCGATGGTGGAAGGGTTTCTGGAAAGGTAAAAGGGGCTTTAAAATTCTTGAAAAGGTTGTAGAAAAAGACCCTAATTATTACGATGCATACCTGGGCTTAGGTATCTATCACTATTTTTCTGCTACCTTACCTAAAATAGTAAAGGTTATTTCATTTATTCTTGGAGGACCTAAGGGTGATAAAGAAAAAGGAATAAGAGAGTTCGAACTTGTTCGTGATAACAGCACACTCTTAGCGATTGAAGCCAGAAAGATTCTCCTCAGAGTCTCCCGCTGGGAAGAAGACTGGGACGGTTTTTACAACGGATCCAAATGGCTCGCAGAACGATATCCAGAAAATTCTCATTTTCAAATACCATATATTTACGGACTCACACATAATAAACAATTTAACGATGCGCAACATCAGCTACGTAAGGTAGATTCCTTGATTCAGAATGATCCGTCACGACTCCCTCTCAGTGTACGAGTCAAATATTACAGATACTCTGGTCTCCTGAGCTACAATCTCGGCGAATACTCAAGATCAGTTCAGTCCTATCTGAACGCAATTGATTTAAGCAGCACTAAATGGCCGCCCGAAAGGATATGGACGGAAGACTATTATTACCTTGCCACGTCTCACGCTGGATTGAAAAAGGAAAAAGAGGCATTTCAATATCTAAGGAAGGCTATTAAAAAGGGTTGGCAAAGAGATAATTTAGAAGAACACCCCGAATGGCAACCGTACAGACACAAGCAGGAATTCATTCAGATAATCAAAAAATAGACCATTTTTTAATTTATAATTTATAGCATACATTTAGATGGTATAATAATTGCGCTTAAGAAGTTAAATCATTAAAACATTTTGAAACCATGAAAAGTATCAAAATATATAGATTCCCAATCAAGTTGAGAATGACAGAAAGTATAATCAATGGAAAAAATGATACGAATCTCCCCAACAACAGGCCTTAACCTCTTCCGAAATTGCCCCCGATGCTTTTGGCTGCACTACAATAAAAAAGTGAAACGACCGCGGGGTATCTTTCCATCGCTGCCCGGAGGAATGGATTTGGTGATTAAGAAATACTTTGACCAGTATCGTGGCAAAGTACCACCAGAGATTAAAGGAAAGGCAGAAGGATGCTTAATGCCTGATGTAGATCTTATGAATAAGTGGCGGAACTGGCGGACTGGTTTGGAATATCATGACAAAGAGCTTGATGCTGTCTTGTTTGGCGCATTAGACGATTGCTTGATTGAAGACGATCCTTCGGCTGGCTCAGGGCAAACCTATTATATTCCTTTAGATTATAAAACCCGTGGCAGTGCTCCAAATGAAGGTGATTCTGAAAGGTATTACCAGACACAGCTCGACGCTTACAGTTTACTCTTAAGCGCCAATAGTTACAAAACCACAAATTATGCATATCTGGTTTACTACTATCCTGAAGAAGTAAAAGAAGACGGCATTGTAGAATTTAACATCAAACATGTCAGGGTTGAGACAAATCTGGAAAGAGCTAATAATACTTTCCGTGATGCGGTAAAACTGCTCAAAGGACCTATCCCCGAACGTTATAGCAGTTGTGAATATTGCTGTTTTATTAGTGACAGACTTGGTTTTGAGTAAAACATAATAAAATTCTCATTACAAGATAGGAGTGTTCAAACAAAAATAATCAGTACCATATATCCTGCAAGTAACAGGGAACCAGTACTTCGGAAGATGATGCTGGCAGGAATGGATGTGGGTCGTTTGAATTTTTCTCATGAAAGTCATTCCGACTATCAAAAGGTAATCAACCGTCCCACCTCGTAGGTGAGATTCAGGAAAATCTGGGGCTAATAGGTCTGCTACTAGTGCGCTAATCATTGTTACGCCTGCCCTAAGGGTATAAAACTACGTTTGGACGAGACTGAATGGATGATATATCTATCCCAATTCTATTTGCTGTTTGAATATTTAAGGACAACTTTAATTTGTCTGATTGTTTAACGCCCAATGAAATAACCTTTGGACTGTTTAACAGCCTTTGGGCTATCCGGGCTGCCTGAAGACCTATGTCTGTATAATCTGGTGAAATGGATGTCATTGCCCCCTCCCTCACAATTGCGCTTGAAGTACAGAATGTTGGTAAATGACGTTTCAGGGCTGTTTCAAGAATGACACCTAGTGAACCCCTTGTGATTACCGTACTGTCGGGTATTATCCATAGAGCATCAATTTCATTGATAATTTTTTTTAGTGCAGATGTAACTTCTTTATTAAACGTAATCTCCGTCTTAATTAGGTTGAGTTCAAACTTTTTTGCCACAAGGCATGCTTTGGAAACGATATTTTTGGTCTTCGAAGGGTCATAAATAACCCCTACATTCTTAACTGTGCCAAGCAGCTCTTTTAGAAAAGCAAATTGATCTTCTACTAACACTTCCGTAGAAATACCCGTAATATTAGCTCCCTGCAAATCGAAGCGCTCATGATAGATAACCATGCAAAATATTATGGGTGCTCAATTGATATTACGTAGAATTTGCTGGAAAATGAACTCGTAAAAAATAGTTCCAAAATTTTTCCCATCGATTACTTAAAATTAATGCTCTAAGATTTAAAACATTTTGTCCACCCTCTTTAGACCAACTCATTCCTGATTTTTTTAGACGAGAACCAATCAAATTTTTGCAGGCAGCCTCAACAACTCCGCTACCTATAGGAAGATTCTTTTGTTTATATTCAAAATAATTCATCCTTCTTTGGTTTTGTTGTAAATATTTTAATTCCTTTTCTATGTCAGAATTATCCCTAACAAGGCAACGTCGATATCGAACAGCTCTAATTGTTTTGGCAGCGCCATTTGGG
>MAYW01000013.1 GCA_001723765.1 Candidatus Scalindua rubra | reverse complement strand
ATGGAAAGAGCCTTTTCTGAGTTCAACTTCAATCTCTTGTCTTGTCTAATATAAGAGCCAATAATCTCACTAATTTTCAGTTTATCCATGAAGAATTGGATTATTGGATGAGCTCCAAGCATATATCGTTTAAGTACTACATCTTTTTTTATTCCTTTTTGAATTATCATCTTGACAATTGATTAATCTTATGTTAATATGTTATTATATATAACATAAGATATCAAATGTCAATAAAATTAATTGAGAAAAACAAAGAAAAAATCTCGGAAATTGAAAAAGAACGAAAGCGTCTTATCAAGTTTCTTGTTAGTGATTGCAAACTTGTTGAAGGTAGTCTAAGAAAGTCGTTAATTCGATGTGGCCGTCAAGGGTGTCATTGTGAAAAAGAACCTATTCATCCTATTACAAGAATCTCTCGATGGGTAAATGGTAAATTAAAAAACAAAATTGTTCGAGTTGCTGATAGAGAATGGGTAAAAAGTCTGTCCGATAATTACAAAAAAAATAAGAAGGCCCTGAGTGATTTGGTAAAATTAAATGAAAAAGAGAGAGAAATTATAAAGACTGTGATAAAATTGAAAACTTTAAAATATGAATGATAAAGAAAACCTTGTGGAAAGTTAACTTGTTGTAATATAATAAATTAAAATTCTGAATTAACTATCCCGAACCTGCGGAATGTAGGATATAATAAATTAAAATTCTGAATTAACTATCCCGAACCTGCGGAATGTAGGTTTTATTCTACATTAAAAACAATATTTGTCAATAGATTGATAAGTGGGATTGTTTTTTTGGTAATGCTTTCAGATTTAAGTTGTCAAGTCACGTAAACAGATCACCATTCCAAAGTATCGAAAGAAAATGTTGCCAGGGTAAAATTTCTATATCACCATGCTTACGGGGATATTTTTCATTGCAAACGTCTGACATTTTTTTCAGCCAGAATTTGCTCCCTTAATAAGGCAGGTTCTTTCGATAATCTGAAAAAAATATCCGTCATGAGAAAATCAAACCAAATACTCCCTTGAAATGTTTTCTTCAGGTATGTGGATTTCCCGGTCTTCCTTGGTCCCCACAAAAAAGCGGACTTACGTGGAGGGAGTACTATTTTGAGATCTCGTTCTATAATAACTTGTTTGGAATTCATTCCCAAATAGTACGACTAATTAGGAATATTGTCAAAAAAAACTCTTATACTTGTTTTAGCCACACCCACCAAACTACCTGTCGGGCAGGCCCGCAAAGCAAATCCTGCCTCGCCGGCCGGCAGTAGTCGGGCAGGGACTTTTACCGACTAAAAGATCCCTTTCTTTTACCATAGATTTTCACTGACTTATAGTCCATTCTATAATGTTTTCATCTTATAATCTGTGCTCATCTGTGGTTATCAGTGTCCAAAAAAAGAAAAAATAATTTACCCCGTGAAATCTTCATCTTAAATCTATTTCACCGGGTGCCTGAGCGAACCGGACGGACGTAGTAGCTCTTACAGTTGGACAATTTTTCGCTGGACAAAGCGTTTTTTGAAATCTTTTTTTTATAAATTTAACGCCCTGCGTGCGGACTTTTTTGCATAAAGCCAACAATATGTCATTCTGAGGGAGGAACGACCGAAGAATCTCTTGTCTGAAGGCCAATTGATTTTTCGATGCATAATTCTGTGTGCCAAGAAGAGATTCTTCACTACGCTCCGCTTCGTTCAGAATGACAAGAGCACCTCCAAATAACATATTATAAATATAAGACTTACAACAAGACCCTGGTCATTTATGTTATTTTTATTTTGTTCAGCGAAAAATTGTCCAACAATAAGCGTAGTAGCTGCCGTCATCCCAGCGCACACCACCGTAGTTATAGTTGTCATCGTCATTGATGGAAGTAAATTGGACGAGCCGGGCGGAAACCTTATCACGCCTATCGCCAGTCCATATCCAACTCTGCCGCTTATCAAAAGCAAGATCAATACATAAATCACCGTTTTTCTTGCTCGATTCTAACAAAGATATTGCTTCTTCCAGGGTCGCAACCGCCAGTCATAATACCCAGCATATCCTTTGCTGTTTAATTTCTTCAACCACTTCTTTTTGGCTTTTTTCAAACGCATAAGGGGTAAATAGGCGCTGTCCCTATTATCTGTCCCTATTATCCTATTATCTACTATTATCTAACATTTTGACCTTGATTTTCGGTAATTCATTGGTTATGTTAACAATAAATAAGTAGGGCCGTATCCGGAGAAAAAGCAATGAAAACGAAAGGGATTAACCCGCCCGCTCCCCCTCCAAAGGAATACTGGGAGGATAGCAAGTGGGTGCTTGAACACAGCACAGAGATATCCCAGAAATACCCGAATCAATGGGTAGCGGTGGTTGACAAAAGAGTGTTGGCTGCAGGTAAAGATGGCGCAGAAGTGGAGAAGATTGCTGTGGAGAAGACAGGTCGAAAAGACTTCGTAATCTTCTTTGCCGAAAGGGAATCCATGTCTACAAATATAGAACTGTCATTTGAAACAAAGGTAGACCTGGCTTTCTTAACCCATGGTATATCAGTCCGTCTGGTAAGGCTGATAGCTTCTGTACAGTTAAAGACCGAGGAAGGTTGGACACCCAGATATAAAGCAATTGTAGATACAGGTAACCCCATTTCAATAGTTCCTCATTTTATTTGGAATAGAGCTTATTTCAGATGGCTTTTATCGGATAAGACTGACATATATGGTGTTGGCACTGGTTCTGTTTCCGGTAGATTGGCAGAGACATCCGTAGTCTTCATGGATGAAAAACAGGTCTCAGAACCCTTAAAGATCAAGGCTCACCTTTTGGATAATGATAGCATTCCCTTCCTCATCGGGTTCGAAGATATATTGACAACAGTAAAGCTCGTTTGCGACTACTCTTCCAGCCGGGCGTATCTTGAATGGAAGTAGAAATATGTAAATTACCTGCGCTCAGGCAGATCAGGTTTTTATATAATAATTGCATAACTGTCTTTGAAACTCTTCAATCTCCAGTTAACCTTTTTCTCCGGCTTGTACACGGTGCCCGTTAGCTTATTATCCACAGCAACCTTATTAAGTAAAAAAGTAAAAGAATAAAAGGGGTCATATCTCGCCACTTGACACAAATAGAGTAATCAGTATAAAACAAGAAAAAAAGCCTTAAAGAAACTTCCCTACAATAACATTGCAAGGATGGCAATGATTTATCTTGCGTTTAGTTATTGTGGATTGACATTAAAAGAGATCAGGCAAGGTTATGGAGGGATAAGTGATTCTACTGTCAATAAGTTAGTGAACCGTTTTGGTACCTGTCTTTCAAAAGATAAAAATTTAAATGCTAAAGTTAAAAAGATTGTGTTCCACTTTTTGCTTAAAATATAGCTCTGCCATAATATCTGCTAACGTGCTCTCTTCTGGCATCTCCTGAATCAGTTTAATTACTTCATTTTTTACTGTGGACATATATATCCCTCCTTACATTTTATAACTGTAAATAACTTAAATTATCAAATCACAAGCTACCGCAGATAAGTATCATTTCATTGAACGGACAAGACGCACAAAGAAGCTGCTGGATTCCTTGCAAAGCTGAATAAGCTCTGCGAGAGCAAGGGTCTTCCCTCCTTTCGGGAGGATTCCAGTATTGTACTATGCCCCCACTTAATCGAAACTCGTAACCCTTGACTCGCAACGCGAAACTCTAAAACCAAGTCTGCGTTAATTGCGTCTCAAATAAGCCTTGTGTTTGTCACGTGGCTGAAAAAGGTAAAACCGTAAAAAACCAAAACTCTACGGTGTCCTGGCAAGGCGGAAACCCAGGTAGTAGTAACTGAAAATCCGGGGGGTAGTAGCCGCGAAAAGACGCACGCAAGAACACCGGCCTGTTGCCCGCTACCGCCGCGAAAAACACGGTTGGAACCGCTCTTAGTATATATAGGGTTATTACGCTGGTGTTTTCTATAGGCTTTTTTGCTATATATATCCAACCTGGCCGAGCCAGAACCAAAAAGGGATAAATTCCTGATGTGTTCCGGCTCGGCCAGGTTGTCAAATGAAAACCTGTCTACCTGTGTCGAACTAAAAAGATAAACGGGGTAACATTTGGGGTCACACCATATGCTGCTTATTTTCCAACTGTTTTTTTCATTGTGATTCATTTTGTATTCAACGCTTTATGTATCAAGTCAAGACCTGACACTATTCTTCTATTCTTCTCGATCAAACCTTGCTTCTTGTAAAGATTTATACTTTTTTAGTTTTAGGTTCATTGATATCAAAGTATGATAAAAGGAAGATTCTAAGATAGTTTGGTAATCTTTTGGAACAAACAAGTAACCGTTTGATAATATAGATGATAACGAAGCCGTAGGATCCTTAGAATAGACTTCTCCCGTAAAAACCCTCTCGTTAGGAAAATAATCTGAAGAATAGTTAGGGGGAAGAGGCATAAAATCAAGATAGCCAATCTTTTCATTTTCAAGTGAGTGGTAAACAAACGTTTGTTGCACAGGAACTGTTACCAATGAATTTGTAGATGTAGCTTCAGGTAAAGTGGTACAAGACGATGTCATAATAGTAAGGAAATATATTAGAACGGATATTAAAATGAAACTATTTTTATACATCAAATCTCTCTGTTTAAGATAACTTTCTTTGTAAATTTCCTCATATAGGTTCAAAATCAATCTTCATACGCCATTTTTGTAAAGTTCCAGCTCCGATTATTGTTCTATCTGATAATCCTTCTACAACCATAAATTCATACGAAAATCTATCACCGTTAATATAAAAATTAATACTTATTCTATGTTTGGCTTTTAATTGATTATAAAAATTAAAGCAAGCCTTCAGTGTGCGAAAATAACAATTCTGAGTTTGTAAAAAATAATACTATCGTATTCGAAAGCTGCGTTCAAATATATTTTCTTCTTTCTTTAAATCTGCGCCTGCCCCGTGAAATCTGAAATTATTTCACCGGGGTTTCCCTGCACTTGTTCATCTCCTCGTCTCAAATGACCAGGTGCTTACTGCATGGTCAAATTGTGGAGTTGATTCATAGTAACCAACTTGTTTGTATTCTGGATCATTTTCTGAAATTGGAAATGAGCCTACACCCCTCGTCAGGATTTCATGTAGACCCCTCATTTCTGAAGGTGAGACTGACCTGTAAGCAGAATCGCTCCCTCGCATAATCGTGTCCGCGGAAGCAACCAGGATAGAAGTATCTTTTGAGAGCACCTGTGTTATCTGATCTTTAGTTATAGGTATTGAGGTGGCTATGGCCTTTATGTAATCCTTACCAGGTGGTTCTATTATGGCCAGCCTGAAATTATCATTATTTGATGGTATTGTATATCGAACATTGGCCTTTATGAAATTACTTTGGTTATATCTATTAGGAAATAGTTCCCATATCTTTCCATTACTGCGTACATTCAACAGGGTTACATAACAATCCCTATTTGATTTTAAATTTATTGTCACGGTATCGCCAATATTATACACCTTTCTATCCATCCATACCTTAATATTGAAGTCAGCATATTTATCTGTATCATCAACGTTCCAACCCAGGACATTAACGTTTTTTGAGACAATTATCCTGCCGGTCTCAACATGTATCAACTTTGCGTTTATTTTAAGTGTATTATCCACATAACCGACCCTACCGACAACAACTGCCTCAGTATTAACCAGATTTCCCAGTTCTTTTTTCGTCCTTTCATCAATTAAACCTGTTCCTGCAATTTCAAGCTCCTTCAATACATTTTTAATAGAATCATCATCCCGTGCATAAACACTTAATTTATTGATATTGATAAATTCGTCTACAAGTTCTGCTGCGACTGCATTTCCCTGTGTGCTTTCTTCTTTATTAAAATTGGTAAAAGGAATTACGGATACTGTCTTTTCTTCCAGTGAATCACTATGTAATGACATCTTCCAGGCAATTAAGCTTATTGAGTTTCTGGAATATTTTTCGACAATCTTATTGGCCATCGCTGATGGTGGGCGCAGGTCATACGCATGCTCAAGCCTTTCAAGACAATCCTCATATTTATGTCCATCTGCAAGCGTACGCGCTTCCTTAATAAGCTCCCGGGCTATTCCATCTTTAAGTTCACGTATCCGATTTTTCGACTTACGTGCAAAAATATTGTCCCCCGATTGCATATTGACATACTCTTCGTACTCCCTCAATGCCTCACGCACATGACCACATTCATCATAAGAGACGGCAAGGTAATATTGTACCTTAGCTTTATCCGGATGTTTTACTGTAAGAGATGAGAAATAATCAATAGATTCCTCGCACTTCTTTTGACTCAACATATCAAGACCTTTCTGTAATTCTGCATCGTACTTTGAGGAAGGTGTTTTCTGGTGGGCATGATATTTTTCTCCCGTATACTTAACGGGAGCTTCTTTCTTTTGTTCAGGAGGAGGAGGAGGAACTGTGTGTGTATCTTTAACAATATTCACAGTAACACAACCAAACATTGGGCAAACAAATACGAAGGATATTATTAAAATTAGTAATTTATTCATGGCAAACTCCAGGACACAGATTAACCTGCCCGAAAGACTGGTCAGGCGGGCACAGATAAAGACAGATAAAAACAGAAACAAAAAATAATCTCTCGCAAAGGCGCATGGTTCGACTGGCTCACCATTTAGCTAAATACTGA
The DNA here is from genome assembly GCA_001723765.1 of Candidatus Scalindua rubra. Classification (GTDB taxonomy): domain Bacteria; phylum Planctomycetota; class Brocadiia; order Brocadiales; family Scalinduaceae; genus Scalindua_B; species Scalindua_B rubra. Next base: position 43,496 of record MAYW01000013.1, on the reverse strand, counting down.
GCTTGCCGAAGTAAAGGTCGCAGAGAAAGACAAAAGAAATTCCTCACACAAAGCCACGAAGAGCGCAGAGAAAGAATTTAATTTTGTATTTTCCTTAAGGTCAACATATTGAAATAATTTTACCTACCTTTTTATTATTATTATTACACGGGGCAGGTCGCTAACTTCTTGGCTTTGCTTCGCAAATCAAAATTGTCGTAATTGCTCAATATCAAGTGGAATATTATGCAGTTTAACGAAAGCGATAACCCCGCTTTCGCAGGTCGTGCCCGAGGCAGATCCGCCTAGGTGGAGATTCCAGGGTTCACCGCTGGAATCCCGCCAGGGCGGACGTGGACGCCTCCCGAAAGGGAAGGCTCCCAATTCCACTTGATATTGAGCAATTACGATTTGACAAATAATGAGATAAGGCTTATAATTTTGCCATGCCTGATATTGAAGAATTAGAACATAGAATTACAAGACTTGAAGCACTCTATGAAGATGTCCTCAAGGAGAGAATGACTCACATCGCCTCAAGACTTGACCAACTTTACGAAAAAACAGAACGAGACAAGACTGAAATCCTTGTCAAGATAGAGAAAAACAAGGCCGAAATTCTAGCCAAAACCGATAAAGATAAAAGGGAACTTATTTATTGGCTGGTTGGATTAATGCTTGGTTTTTCAACCCTCACCATAACAGCCGTCTGGGCAATCCTTTCCTTCGCCCTAAAACAATAAAATTCTCACACGGAGACACAGAGAGCGCAAAGAAAAGAGGTAATCTCCAATCCTCACTATTAAATTATTCCCGCTCCTCCTTATAAAAATTTTGTCCTTTATTTTATCCGTCTTTATCTGCGGGATCTGCGTCCTATGAATTACCAACTCCACCAGCCCTTCTCAACTTTCCTTACTTCTATCTTATTCATGCTGAATCTTGTTATTTCCAGACCGAGTGCCTCGAGCCTTTTTGCGATGTCCTCTGCATTGCCCGTGGTCTTTATGTCATAGACAGCGGGTTCGTCCTTTTCCCATCCCCTTGGAAATACATATGTAACCTTTCTCATGTTTCTTAATTCACCCGTTAGCTTGGAGTAGTCAGAATAAGTGAGATTACTTACTAATAATTGAATGGTCTTTTCCTCTGAAGCGCCAATGTGGAGAGGTATATTCCATATAAGGTCGTCTGCCATGTCCTGTCCACATTGTTTAATAGCCTTAGTCCCGGCATCCCGGTATGTCAAGCCTGCGCCTGGTTTCTGTGGACTTTTCACATCTAATATCTCACCCGTCTCTGCAATTATTGCCCTAACCGTGCTATATGCCTTGCTTGAAACCCAGTTTGTCCCTTCGAAATATTCGTGCTTTGGCAGCTTTTCCGTATAGACCTTGCCGACTATTATTACGTCAGCCTGCATTCGCATAGCGAGCTTAAGTGCCGCAGAAGTGTCTCCCCTTTTAGCCATCCTAGCATCTTCGGTTTCTTCGATTAATTTCTTCTGTTCAGGGTCAATGCTATGGTAGCCGTAACCTGTCAACGCCTCTGTTAACGTGGCTTCAAGCATAGAAAAAGGCGGATCTTCTCCAATGTTTGCTTCATCTACCAATACGATAAATCTGGGATTACCCATGATGTTTATTATTAACTTCAAGGCCTCTTTATCATCTTTCTTGATGGCTGCCTTTACAACTTTTGCCGTTATGGTTACGTAATAGAGGCCGTCATCCCTTACCCCTTCATCATCAATTTGCCAGGATTTCACATAACCCTCTACATTTGCATTTACAACGTCCTTTATAACGACAAGGTCTACCATTTCCGTATATGCACTTATATTTACGCCCGCCTTTTCCAATGCCATACGGTAGGCGTCCCTGAGAGCCTCATCTCTCGCCCTCGCCCTGTCTTTCCCTATGACTGTGCCAACGCCGTCTACAGTTACGGTCTTTGCTTCATCATTTTTATTGGTGGGTGACGGGCTGCCTGTTGGCAGACCCGCCCACCCTACTTTGTTTTCGGGAAGGAAACAAGCTGATATAAGGAACATAAACAACAGAGGGTAAAGAATGCCACGTAATGGTATTAATACATATGATAATTTCATTGATTTTTTCATTATATCTACCTCATCAATTATATTGTAATTTCTTTCTTACCGCAGGTATACCCCAGTGAAATAACTTCAGATTTCACAGGGCAGGCGCTGATTGTTAAACGTTATCTGTTGAAATTGGATGCCCATATTGAAAAAAACAAGATTCCGGAAAATCTTATCCACCCCTCTGCAAAATGACATCACTCTACACAGAATACATCAAAAATCAACTCTGGTACATTTGAACCTCACGTAATTTTTGCCCACAAGAACACAGAGTTAAAAAACCAGTAACTTCATAACACGAAACACGCAACTCGTACCTCACAAAAATATTTAGGTTTTGACATTCATAATTAAGGTGTTATATTATTTTTAATTAAGTTTAACTCTTCATAAGGAGGTTAAATCATAATGGCTACTGTTAAAACACTATCCAAGGGACAGGTTGTTATACCTGCTAAAATAAGGAAAAAATATAATATCACGCCCGGCTCGAAATTACACATTTTAGAATATGATGGTATTATCTATTTAGTTCCTCCGGTTGATGATCCAATTATGACTGCATGTGGATCACTGCCTAAGAAACCATCATTATCTGCCAAAATTCTCAAAGAACGCAAAAAGGACTTCGAATAAGTATGGCAAAAGAATCATACATCTTTGATAGTCATTCTTTAATCAAATATTTCCAAAAAGAAGAAGGCTTTGAAAAGGTTGTTAAGCTTCTTAAACATATTAAAAAACACAATCTGGACAAGTATATAAATGGCCTTAATCTTGGTGAAGTTATTTACATTACAAAAAGAGAGTTTGGCGACCAAAAGAAACTGGAGATTCTGGCAAATATTGAAAGGTTAAGCATCTTGCTAATATTGAATGGGTATAACAAAAAAATCTTCGTCCCAAGCTGCCCGCCTGCAAAGCTGAGCTTAGCTCATGTCGCTAATTTATCTTCATTTGCTTCGCAAAATAAGAATTATATTGAGAACACTTGTAAACAAAACGCTAGAATTTTTCAAGTTCGTAATTTAAAAAGATTGTGTTTCGGGAGGGACTCCCGAAACACAGAAAAGGAAGCATACCATGGACTCCTTCCGAGAGGAAGGTTGTCCTCCCTTTCGGGAGGAATCCAGTTTTGGAATCCTTCCGAAAGGAAGGCATAAATTCCCAGCTCTCGCTCGACTGAATAACCCGCCAAAATGACATTGTCGGGCTGGTGACGGGCAGACAGGGAATCCATGTTCTAAGAACTATAAGTTCCATCCTTTGTCTGCCTGTGGTGAAGACTACACATATATTAACATTGACTCTGCACTATTTTACATGTAATATTTAGTTGTGTATCAGCTTAAATTGCCAGTTAAGAATTAGTTGAAAATAGTCGATTAAATGAGATGGAGAAAAATTATGCCAAACACAGTCGAGACAATTATAACTTTAGAAAAAAATAAATACAAAACACTTAAAAAGATTGCTAAGGGAAAAAGAAAAACAGTATCACAAGTAATTGAAGAAACAATCGACGACATTTTGTCTAATTTAAGTTTACCTGATAACGATTCTATATCAAGAGATACTAAAACCCCCCTGTTGGATATTATTGGTATATGTAATACCGGCCTGGGAGATGCATCGATAAACCACGACAGATACCTCTACGTAAAAAAATACAAAATGAGCATTTTTGTAGATACCAGTGCTTTTATAGCCCTAACGGATAAAAGTGATCGATATCATAAATTGGCAAAGGATTTTGTCACGAATGAATTGCATAAATTTCGTCAGATTACATCGAATTTTATTATTTGCGAAACACTAAATTTCCTAAGAACAAGGGTTTCTTATAGAGCTTCCATTCAATTTGGGGAAAAGATAAGAAAACGTAAAGGAATTAAAATTATTCACATAACACCAGAAATCGAAGACAGAACATGGTTGATTTTTAAGAAGTACAAGGATAAAAATTTTAGTTTTACAGATTGCACAAGTTTTTTCATTATGCAAGAGTTAAAGATTCAATATGCCTTTGCTTTTGATATACACTTCCCCCAATTCGGATTTCAAGCTTTCCCAAAAACCACGTTCTCCATCAGTTAACAATTTCCAACAAATTATGTTTTTCCGTACTTCGGGAGTCTTTCATGAAGCGAATTCTTTTTATTTAGTTTAACGGAAATATAAAAAAAGATTGCCACGTCGCTTGCACTCCTCGCAATGACAGAGAACCTATTTTCGGATTAAATCCATCATAATTTAGCGGCTTTAATAAGTCGTTAAATTATTTAGTCTATCAATACAACAACCCTGCTCTTGGAAAATATGCCCGTATTCAGAATCTTTTTCCTCACCTTTTTTGCATTTCCATTACTTATAGTTATGTCAACACCACTTGGCCCGGTAGTACCCTTTGCCTTGATCCTCAATGGATTTGCACCGATACGGTATTCATTTATGTCATTAAGATTCTTTACGCTGACACGGTACACAGGATGTATTGGCCCGCAGACCTTTACTCCGTCTTTATCATTATAGATGTTAATAAATATGGCAGGCTCCAGATTGAGGCCTCTGGCATCTATAACCAGGCCGGTATATTCTGAGCTTTCAAGAAAATCTGGTCTCGGAATCTTTGTCTCTTCTATAATGACTGAGATGAAATCTCCCATGGGCGCTTGCATGGTAACGACATAATTTCCATTATCCTTTTTTTCGTCTATAATCTCAGCATTACTAACCACACCACTGACCTTTGATTTTACAACATCGCTTACTTCCATAAGGTCGGATACAACAGTTTTAGAATCAATTTGAACACCCTTAACTATTTCAAGTAATCTCCTCTGGGCATCCAAGACAGCTCCCCTTCTTGCCAATGCTTCATTCTTTGTTATAGGTATTGTTATAGGTACCATACCTTTTGCCGTAATAAACCTCGTCTCCCAGTTAACGGTACCCCTCTCTCCTCCTCCAAGATCAACACTCACCTTGCCACCTTCATAGTAAGGAGAATCTTTTTTATCTGCCTTAAGTACACCTTGATTGACAAACACCATCCCTACAAACAACATACTCACCACTAATAATCTGATCTTCCATAAATTCATGACATAACTCCTCTCTCCTGTTTTTCAGGGGAATAATAAAAAATAAATTACTCATTCTCACACAGAGACACAAAGAGCACAAGTAAGGGCGAATGGCCATTCGCCCCTACTTTGAGTTCTCCGTCCCTGGCCCAGACCGCAGGGCAGGCTATAATTCTTGTTATGGAATAAAAGAAAATTTCACACAAAGACCCCAGTACAGTCGTTCCTCCCTACGGGGCAGGCACAGAGATCACTAAGAAAACGAAATTTAAAAAGATGAAACAAAAGATAATAGTTTTTACCCTTTGCGCTCTTTGTGACTTCGTGTGAGGAATAAAGTCCAACTACAACTTTCCCAATCTCATTTGCAGTCATCATTCTTTGTGCCTTCGCGTCTTTGTGTGATTACTTTTTTTTTAAAACGCTATACTCTTTTATCATTATTCACTACCCTTCCTTTCGGAAGGATTCCAGTTTCAGAACCTAGTTATTGGAATTCTCGTAACTTATTAATTCTATTAGATTCTGAATCGATACTGAAACAAGTTCAGCACAGGATTCAGAATGACAGCAAATGTTTTTTGCTGAATTTTGAAACAAGCTTTTAAATGAAAAAAGCCGTACTACCCTGGAGTCCTTGCGAAAGCAAGGGTACATGATAGTACGGCTTTAAAAACAAGGAGTTATTTAATATACCACTCTCACGTCTAAGTCTTATCATCTTAGATAGGTAGCCCCCGTGGGTTTGGTTATAGTATCTACAGTGTATGTCGATAATTAAGTTCATATTCATATCATACAGAAAAAGTATTGTCAAAAGAATATCAGACAGGATAAACAAGATAATGAATCCAGCCCATCCTGCAAAGCTGACTAAGCTAAGCTCAGCTTTGGCTTAGGCAAAAATTATCTGGTTGGACTTATAATTCATCTTGGTTCTTGGGGCTTAATGGAATCCGGGATATATTTATCAAGATATCGCATTATAATGGATTTTTCTGGATTAATATGGAAACCCGTATCAAATTTTGATAGCACAAATGGAGTTACTCCAATGATGAATATGCCCAGAAGGATCCCAAACACAAGTCCCCTAAACCTGTTTAATAACCCTGAAAATCCCATAATACCAAAGACAAGAACAATGCCTATAGCAACAATATCCAACCAATACATAGCAACATCCTCCCTTATTAAATTACAAATCTCAAATTACGGCAATTCCGACCTCCGATCAGAATTGCTTGGCAATTTTTGTTCCACAAAATTGCCGTATCTATATTCCATTATGGTAACCTCCATTTTATTTCCTTCCTTTCGGAAGGATTCCAGTTTGCCCGTTCATGTCTGAATGGGGGCTTATTTTCAAGTATAAGTATCATTTTGCGAAGCAAAATAACATAAATTAGTTACTGAAAGGAACTAATTTATAATAGTAACCCTTCTCTTCTTTACACCAAATTTCAAAGCTCTCTCGTGGTTGTTCATTAAGATATCCAAACGCCGTTTCTTAATCATTCCTCCCACATCCTCAGCATAAAATATTCCCAAGCCCTCTATATAAACCATTGAATGAAGGGGTATGATGTTGGGATCAACGGCTACAATTCTGTTTTCTTCCCTCGCCCTTTTACCCGTAGCGGTAAAACCATCTGCATATTTCTTGCAGCAACAAGGTCCCGGGCAATATGCTGTGATTGTAAAGTCATTGTACCTGCTCCGTTTTTCATAATGTACAGACATAAATCCGGCAGACTTTTTCGGCCATACCCTTGTGTTCTTTGCATTATCCATCTTTATTAATGCGTAACCTGTAGAATCAGAAATACAGATTAACACTGTAATCATTAATGCATATCTCATTAACCCATTTATGATTTTGAATTTCATGCTATATCAATTGAATATAAAAGGCATTAATATTTTATTCGTAATGTCCTGGAATCCATACCTTCTCTTCGTATTCCTGCCAATAACCTGAAGGTACATTTCTATCTTCATAATGACCCTCAACCCTTCGATCGCCTTCTACACGTTCTTCAACCCAGACTCTCTCTTTTCTGGATGTATCAACCCATTTTCTCTTCTTTACATACTCGTAATGACCTTCTATGTAATTTTTCCCCTCACCAGAACTGGATTGTCTCTCGAGTTCAAGTTGTCTTTCCAATTGTGCCTTTTCAGCCGCTTCTCTTTTTTGATCCATATGGTCTCCTACCAGTGCTCCACCCACGGCTCCTGCACCTGCGCCAATTGCCGCACCCATGCCAGCATGGCCCGTTAACGCACCTATACCCGTGCCAAGGGCTGCCCCGATACCGGTTCCAGCAACAGTTCCTTTTTGCGTTGTTGTCATACAACCAGTGGCAAAAATTGAAATTGCTGCAACACACATAATTGCGATAATGATTTTTTTACTCATTTATTTCCCTCCAATCAACCCTTCGACTTTCCCCGACCTCAAGGATGGGGTTTGCTCAGGGTTGATTAGTTTCTGTTATAATCATTTTTAGAGCGGTTTCCCCGCCTGAACGAAGTAGGCTGGCATGACCTGTAAGATATCGCAGCAAGTCGCCTGAGGTGACCCTGAAGTTTGCCATAGACCCGTCCTCTGGCAGGGTGCTGCTCCTACAGGGTAAAATAACTTTCCAAGACAGGCCCTTACTTCGCTTTTTCGGGATCAATTGCAAAGTATAATGCGATAAAGAAAATTACTAAGGCATATTCCATAAATTAGCTCCTTTCCGCCCATCCGGATGTCCCGTTATAATGACATTGTCTGGCGCAAGAAATTCATATAATGGTGGGCAATGCCCACCCTACTGGACTACTTCCGAAAGGAAGGGTATAACCCCCGCTCTCGCAAGGAATCCAACTTATACGGTTAACTGTTACCCGTCTGCCTTGGGACATGGATGAAGCAGATACAATTAACACATTATTAAGGTTTCAAGTATTTGAAACCAGCAATTCATTCTTTACCTCTTCCATTAATGCCCTGAATGTCTCTACATCCTTCATGAGCAATTTCAATTGCATCAACGGATCTTCTTCATTACTATCGACCATATTAGTACTATTTGGTGTAACCTTTTCCTCAAGCATCTTCACGTCAGTATTATCTTTACTAATAGAAACAGGGTTATCATTCACCATATTTATTTTGTAAGCAGAAAGAAAACCAAGACCAAAAGAAAGGCACGATACAATTATTATGATGACGATGCTTTTAATGTTTATGTTTTTTATTCTTTTCATAGAATTTAACTCCTTTCAGCCCGCCCGTACCGAACGCCCGCCTGAACGACATAGTCGGGCAGGTACGTTCGGGCGGGTCGCTAACTTCCCTGCCTGTCGGCAGACAGGTTGGTTTTGCCCGCCTGAAAGACTTAGTCGCCCGCCCGGAAAAATCCGTTCGGACGGGAGCAGGCATCGCAAAATAAGATATATCTATGCTGGTTCAGGGTTGTAGCCTGAACCGAAACGTTTCTTTTCAATTAAACTTAGACTGTGTCATTATGTCATTCTGAGGCGATAGCCGAAGAATCTAGATTTTATACACATTAGATTCTTCACGGGGTTTATTCCTTCGCTTCGCTCAAGGACAAGCTCTGAGTACTGCATTTTTTAGTATTAGTATATATTCTCTGTGCACAAAATAAAGATTCTTCGCTTCTCTTCGTTTTGCTCAGAATAACAGGAGGACGGCTCCCTCAGACGCTATCTTGAACGAAGTGAAGGAATGACAGTGTAATAACAACAATGTCACTCTGAGTCATACGAAGAGTCTAATATATTAATCAGACTAATAAACGAATTTGGTGCAATATTTATAATAAAATATCTTTTAGTTCCTGGTCCTTTACCTTAAGATATTGCCCATCTTTAAGATAGACACCTTCAATCAAAAGTATCCAATAGCCTTGTGGTGTCTTTGACACACGGGCTTCTGTATAACTTACGTCTGTCACTGGTTTAGATGCATTCTTAATTGCAAGCTTTTCCTTCCAGTGGAAATATCCGGCAGAATTGCCCAATACAATGGATATTCTCAAGCTATCTGCATCAATCCCCTGTCTTGCCAGTTCTGATTTTGCCCAATATAGGAGACCCTTCTCAGGTTCTATGGTTCGATTCGAATTATTACTATAAAATTCCTGTAACTTATCTCTGGTGTTAAGTTTCTCAAATTTAAACTCCGGGGCTTTACAGACCAGGAGATAATCAGGATTATGAGAGGGATATGCGACTATCTTAAAACCAAAAAATGAGATAATTTCCCTCATGGTACGTTCAGTCACATCTTCAGGAAAATTTACGCGCATTTCCGTAACGATGGTACCTTCCAGTGGAAGGGAATTCTTATATTTTTCGTATTCATCAAGAGTCATAAACTGCTTTTCCTTTCTGTCAAGGTCAGGAATCTCTACTATTTCTTTTGTCTTAATGTGCTTGTCTTCTACCAGTTTATGTTCCTGATGATTCTTTGCACTTTTTTTGTTCTCTTTGGTTACTTCAACCGGCCTATACTTACGATTATTTAATGAATCATTTATACCCTTCTCATCGAAGTCCGGCAAAAAATTAGCAGGGAGCAGTGAAACCCCTTTCTTTGATTTGTTACCATTCGTGTTTTGCGAGTCTGGCCCTTTATCTTGCAGGAATAGAAATACCAGGATTGCGATATTGCAGATCAGGGATATAATAAAGTATTTCACCAGTCGTTTCATTTTTACGTCTCCTTTTTTTAACACCAAAATAGATTCCCGATTTCTCGGGAATGACATTAAAGCGTGTAGGTCGGGTTTCCAAACCCGACAAAATAAATATTTAGGCACGTTTGGAAACGTGCCCTACTATTTTTAAAATTCGTGGTGATCCAACGGGTTATGAGCGTTTGATCCGAAAATAAAATCTGTATTCTCCCGATAAGCCCGCCTGCCATCTGTCGGGCAGGGAGGCAACCTTGCTTTCGCCCGCCTGAACGTTGTCGGGCAGGCAAGGAGTCCAATACTGGATTCCTTCCGAAAGGAAGGCCTATGTACGGGAGTATTGCCTACACGGACAAACGAGCCTGCCCTGTGGAATTTACTTTTATTTATTTCATGGGTAAAATTTGTTATTTTGTAAATTGAATTTATTGTGGAATAACAATACTTATATTCCACAGGGTAAATCCATGCCACCTATGCCTACTGTTTCCAGTGTTTTTAAATCATAAAAATGTAACTCAAACCTTCAGGTTTGATCTATGCCGGGCCGCTTAGTGGCTGTTGCCATTGATCATTAGTAATTTGTCATTTGGAAGGCTAAAGCCTTCCGCTACTGCTTTTGCTTCTCAAACCTGAAGGTTTGAGTTACATATGTCCACCCTAAGCTTTCTACCCTTTACCTGTGGAATCAGCCTTGAAATATACCTTTGGTAGATCTGCCTCACGTACCAACTGTAATATATGCAGGGCATCACCCAGGAGGGCATCTGTGTCACCATTAATTATTACGGTAACATCATTTCCAGACCTTTTCTTCTCTACCAACTTTTTAGAGAGTTCTGTCTTAGAGAAAACTTGATCTTTATTAAAAAAGAGCTTGCCATTTTTTGTAATCGTAATAGTAACAAAGTCTTTTGGTTCGACGCGCCGGGTTATTTGTAACTCAGGATTTTTTACATCAACCAATTCAAGGAAAACCATTTTGGTCATCCCGATGATACAGAAGATTACGATAATAAATATTATGTCTAACAATGCGAGCATATTAAACTCGGGCACACCCGTATACTTTCTTGATAGTTTCATCTTGTAATTCCTCATCTTTAAAATTTGTTTTGCGAAGCAAAGCTGATATAAACCTGTCCTAGAGCTTGTCCTGATGAAAATCAGGGACAGGTCAGGATTAGCGACTGAAAGTAGCTAATTTAAATTCATTCAACCTTGACTCGATCTTTGATAAAGCCCTATCTGCAATACCACCAAAGAAATGACTTGCCGCTAGATTAACTACTGCAACAACCAAACCCAGGAATGTTGTTGTCATTGCCTCAGAGATTCCTTCTGCTATTGCCGACATGTCAACAGTTTGACTCATTGTCCCAAATGCCTTGATCAATCCCGTAATAGTACCCAACAGCCCTAATGCAGGCGCTATAACCGCACATGCATTAAGTATTCGCAAAAAACTATGTGACCTGCTGAATTCCTTATCCAGGGCTATCGCTATTACATTATCCATCTCTTTCGCCGAAGGCATATTTGGAAGTAGATATTTAAATACCCTGATAAAGATGTCCTTTGATTTGTATGCCAACTTGCATGCTTCACCATACCGGCCCTCTTTTACAAATCTTATAATCCTGGCTTCACGAATTGGATTTCTCCTTGTCCACAGGAAGAACCAAAATAACGTTCTTTCTATGATTACGCCTATTGATAAAATCCATAGGAAGATAAGACACACCCCTATCGGACCGCTATTTCCCAGGACTTTGTCCAAAATGCCCATAATAAAACTCCTCCAATTATAAATTAGCTCCCTACAGTCGCTAATTTATTACAATTAATCCAAAAATAGATTCCTGGATTCCTCCCGAAAGGGAGGAAAGCACCTTGCTATTGCAAGGAATCCAGACAAACATAATGGCGAAGTCGTTAATTTATGTGTTTTGCCCGCCTGAAAGACTTAGTCGGGCAGGCTACACAAAACGTTAAATAAAGACTTGTGCTGGAATCCTCTCGAAAGGGAGGGTTATCATATTGTATTGTACATAGCCCCACTTTCGCGGGGAATCCAGTACTTACTCATCAAGAAACAGGTTTTCTGTACTGCCACTTTCCGATTCACCATAAACCAGAGAACAACGATAACATTTGTGACATGTAAAGTCGCATATTCCCACCGTCTTGCTGGCGATGTATTTGCGCAATGCATTTATCCTCTCAACAGACATTTCGTTACTTATATTCACAAGTTTCACTTCCGCTCCACTGCCATTCTCTGTACCTTCGCCATTGAGACTAGGTGAATTATGGGATTGATTATTTGACATACGTTGTATGTAGTTCATTTGCCTGACTATATCAACACTTGGCCTTTCAAGATCAGACAGATATTCACTATCTGCTGAAGCATCAATTGGCTGTGATGAAAGTATCCACCATATTGTAGCTACGAGTAAAATGCTCATTACTAACGTTCTCCCGATCATACGGGGACAGACCCTATTCTACGACTTCGCTCCGCTAAGTCCGTAAATAGGGTCAGTCCCCTATCTTCCGGATTAGATAACCATAATCCTGCAATTCCTGTCTGAACTTTGGCAGAAAAGTCAAATTATTAACAGACAAAAAAATAATAATACCTCTTAAGAAAGCAGGAATTACAGGAAGAGTTCAAAATCCAAGGCTTTGCTCGCTCAGAGGGGCTTTGTTTTGTTTATTTCTTCCTGAGTTTCCTGCGTTCCTTAGCGGATAAAATCTTCTGCAAGTTTCCAATTGCAGAATGTATTTGGTGGGCGGATTCGGCAAAGGCTTTGAGTGAGCCTCAGCCGAACTCCTCACCGCCCTGAGTTTATCGAAAGGCAATGCCCGCCCTACACGAATATCTTCAAAGTCCGCCATAAGCGCTAATTAATCTTCATGAGGGGATAAACCCTGTCCTCATATCATCTGCATTCATGAGGCTATTTTGTCTTTTTTCCGTAAAGCAGATTACATGTATAACAATTACTTCTTCCGCATGAGAATTCACAAACACCAAGTGTGTTGTGTTGCACATCACCCAAAAGATCCTTAGTCTCCTTGTAAGTAACTTGCTTGACTATATCCTTCAGGTTATTTTTTGCCTGTAATGCTTTTTGTGCCTTATCGTCCACGCTGTCCCCTGAAGTTGTTTGGACAAAGGGATTGGAAATGTTGGATACAGTCTCCAGTGTCTCCAGATCCAATTTCAATTTGGCAATACGTGTTCGAACCACCACAAGATCACCTTTGAGTACTGATATCCTGTCCTCTAATTCTTTCTTCTTTTTATTGAAGGCATCTTCAAAGGAAATCCATGTATTGTCTGCTATATCATCGTCTGTCGATTCCAGCATGTGATCAAACTGCTGATATTCCCTCTTCACAATCTTTGGAAGTGACTCGAGTTGCTTTTCTAACTTATCAATCTCATCTGCAATATCTTTTTCCCTCTTTTTATTGTAAGCAAGCTGATTCCTGACAATGTATACTTCATTATCATTGGACATTACCTTCTTATAATTCTCTATGGCGTTACGCGTATCGACCTTTGCATCGTCTGCTTGTTTCACTTCAGTAACAGTCTCATCATGATTTTCGCTAACAACTTCAAAGGTATAATCTCCGTATACAGTGAGACATGAAAACACAAAGATTATGGGTATTAAAATAAGCTTTTTCATCTTATGACTCCTTTCTATAAGTCAATAAATTAAAATTCGAAAATCGAATAATCGAAATACGAAACAAATTCGAATTTCGAATGACAGAAATTCTAAACAGGGTTTGGTCATCGAGCTTAGCTCGATAAAACCAAGCTCAGCTTGGTCATTTGGATTTTTAATTTTGAAAATTGTTTCGGATTTCTAACTTCGGATTTCGAGTTTAGAATTCTGGTAAAAAAGTCCGCCGTAGGCGATAATTTAATATATTAATAGTATGTTTCGGCCTGTTTCTTAATCCATTCTTCCAGATCATCATTCCAATTCACTTCCATGATCTCTATAGAATTTCCATCAATAGAAGCAGATGAGAATTTTGTTAATTCGTCAGTTACCTCGTCCATAATACCTGAAAAGCTGTCTACTATATTCCATACCTCTTCTACCTGTGCATACCATTCAGTTGGCGTTGTATCTCCTGAAAATGACCAGGTAGTCTCTGAGATGCCCACTAACATGTTATAAACCTCAGCCACACTTGCAAACTTTTGCCTTTGAACATCAAGTTTTTCCAATAGATGGTCTACATGGTTTCCGAGTTGGTGGTAATAGGTTCCCTGCTTATCGAGCATCGCCACAGCCTTCTTGATCCCATCTACCTGACCCGGTATCTGTTGAGTGCTATAGCTGAGGGAATCCCTTTGTTTCCTTAACATATCTAACTCACTCTTCAACTCATCAGTGGGATTTTCCAGATATCTCCTTGCAAGTTCACCTGACTTCTTTTGTAATTCTTCAAGCATTTTCGAATTTATCTCAGTATCTTCTGAGAGTTTTTGTAATTTACTATCAAGCGAACCTTTTGCTCTCTTGAACTCTCTGTCTATCTCCTCAAATGAGTCCTTTATCCTGTATTTTTCCTTCGTCACCCCTACCATCTTTTTCTCTATCTTGAAGATGTTCTTGGAGAAGACATTGTGAAGCTGTCTCTGTGTCTCAGGAGTCCGGTTCTGCTTTACGGCCTCAAGTGACGTCTGAATCTCTTCAATGGCCTGATGGAAAGATTCTCTCAATGGTTTCGCCGTATTGAGAGAATTGTGAATCTCTTTCTTGGGCTTTTCTATGTCGATCTTAAACTCAGATATATCCGGAAGAAATCCGGTCTTACCCTGATAATCAGTAGACGGTTTACCGTCAACTGATGCCTGTACAGCCATATTGCCAATAAACATAAACGACAAAACCAGCAAAGTTATTACGCTAAATGATAGCTTTTTCATTATTACACCTCCTTAAAATTAAAATATTGAGTTAGAATTACCAATAATACGCTTAATCTTTGCTCTTTCTTCTGAAGGCAAATTCTTCCAGCTTGTGAGAGCCCCATCCTGGTCATCTGCAGCGTACTGCAGGACTCCAAGCATGTAATTATCCTCAACCGTAATGGGAAGATTATTTTTTCTTAAGAATCTAATAAATTGTTCGCAATCGTCCCTGGCTGATTTAAAGTTATCCATTCCTATATATGCGATTGCCCTGTTGTGATACAAATATCCTGAAATACTGCTTTCTCCTTCCAGGGTAAGGGCAGCACTAAAGTCTTCGATTGCCGCTATGTATCTGCCCTGCAAGGTATGAATCCTGCCCCGAAGATTAAGAGCCTGAACATTTAATGGGTCTTGACTGAGTGATTTGTTTACGTCTTTAAGTGCATCCTTAATGTTACCGGTCTTAAATTCCAGTTCTGCTCTATAGTAATGTGCCAGTGAGGCATTTTCGGGACTGGTTTTTATGGCGTCTGCAAAAGAATGTTTAGCATTTGAATATTCCCTGATCCGCCATTGAGCTATGCCTTTGTTTAAAGAAGCTTCATAATTATCTGAACGTTTCAAGCCTTTATCATAATAGGCAATAGCTTCCTTATAATTTCCATCATGCATAGACTTGTCACCACGGCTGAACATCCTTGTGGAATTGCAGCCGACAGCGACGACACATCCAACAACAAGAATTATAAATATATGCTTATACATGTTTCACCTCCAATTCTAAAAAAAGATTTAAAAATAAATAACCTTCTTAAGAATAGCTAAATTAGTACCCGCTAAGGAAAACAGGAAATTCAGGAAAAAACCTTTAGAAAACAAATTCTTTGCTTCTTTTCTTCCTTCCTGCAATTCCTGCCTTCCTAAGCGGCCTTACTTTTAAGAGTGTTTGATCTTAGTTCAAACGGTCTACGACTCAGAGAGGTTGCTACTGGTTTAGAACTCAAAAGAACTCCTTATTATTCAATACCTTTGTTACTAATGACGGCGAAGCCATATGACAAATCGTATTTTCCCCTGCCACTAATTTACTAATCAGATGAGGTTTACCTTTTGGTGCATGAAAAAATATTTTTTCTTACGGAATGAACGATCCTTACCGAATTACCATTCTGCTTTAAAAAATCTAACAATGCACTTATTGCAACCAACCTGGAATCAACTGGTAGCCTGCAAATCCTTTCTGACTCTTTCTCAAAGATTGTTAAAAGTTCCATCAGGGTTAATGAGGTTTTATAAAGTGATACAGTACTTTGTTTATTTTTTTGCATTTTGGTATAACCTCCTTTAATGACATTTTTTGGTTATAAAAAATTTGTTTATCAAACCTCATACTGCTAATATCGATTGGAAAATAAAAGATACTGCATAAATTTTTTTGCAGTAGTAATAGTTTTTATCGTGATAATATAAACAGAAGACGAGTTGTACTCTGCCTTAAAATAGAAAGGGTATTTTAATTACACATGATCAGCGGCAAAAAACAACAAAAAGCTTTATAAAAAGATCAACGGGTGTAAAATGTAATCTTTTCCTTTCTTCAACCAGTACGAAACTTTAAAAGGATTCTCCTTCTGTCAGGGTAAATGTGCTCGGTAATGCAGATGGTATAGATAAGATATCTATATTTGTAAAATAATAGAGGCTCTATATGGATTTTGAAGAATTGCGAGGAAAAATCAGAGGTGGTGGACCAGCGGCTGACAAGGCTAAAAAAGAATTTTGTGATTTTATAGAAGGTAAGGTAGAAACGATTTTAAAATCTGGAGAATTTGAGTATAACAAACCAGACGGGTATTATTGTCAAATGTATCTAAGTGATGGGATACACACAGCTTTTAAGGCATTGTGCGATAAACGGAAACCTTTAAAAGAAGGGTACATGTGTTATTTCTGGAGTGATATAAAAAAAGAATATTATTGTTAATATAAATAATAATGAAAACTTTATTAAAATACGAAGAATTATTAACGACAGGAATGATCCATCATCTGAAATAGCTCGTAGGGAATTTGATAACATCATAGAAGGTTCAGCAAGAAATATACTAAAACAGAGATCAGATATTTATAAAAAAAGAATATAAGTATTATATTAACAACTATCTAGAATTAGTCATAAGCATAGCTTTTATTGCATTATGTAATGAATGGAAACTTGGTACAAGACCATACATGGTTTTTTTTGATCATATTGTAAAAAGAAGAATTAATTTTACAATTAGTAAAGAAGAGGGGATAGATTTTGATCCTAGTTTTCGTAATGATGAGTTTAAACCATCAATGACTAAAAAAGGTTTATGTCAAGCAATAAATGCTGATAATTATGACTTAACATTTGAATCTAAAGATAATACTATAGAAAGACTCAACGAACTGTTAACTATTCCTAATTTCTTTGAAGAATTGAGCAAAATGAAGAGTAATATTAGTTTTTCTCAAGATATTATGGATTTAGAAAAAGAAACTAGACAATACCGGAATATGAATTTCTCGAGCCTAAAACCTGGTCAGAAATTGAAAATAAAAAGATTAAACCGTTTCCTTTTAGAAGAAGTCTATGAACAATATACACCAAAACTATTCCAAATTAAAGAAACTTCAACAGATGAATCAGCTTTTACTAATGACGATGAGGCTGACACAATAGTAGATACTATCAAAGGTAAAGAATCATCACCAGAAACAATTCTTTTATATCGGGAATTAAAACAAGTGGTTATTTGGACAATCCTTGAATTTCATTCCACAGCAAGACTCTATATATTATTAAAATTAAGGAATTGTACTAATAAAAAAATAAAAAAGGTATTTAATGTAGAGCATACTTCTATCATAAGAAGAAAAAGTTATAATTATGATATGGATATGTTGAAAAAAAAAATAGAATCTTTTTCGCTAAAGAAGCCGTACATTCGTTTCACAGAAAAATTAATAAATTTACCTTCAGAGGTTACATTCCCAGATCATATCAAAAGTAGAATAAGTTATGATACAACCAAAAAGTTATTAATTTTTAAAGGATTGATGCTTTTTAAAGAATATGATGCTCTTAAAAAATTATCAAAAAACAAAACATATAGAAAAGCAATAGAGAAAATCTTTCAGAGATCTAATAGTATTGTCTTTGATGTCTTAAGGACTCTGGATGATAATTTTGAGGACTTTTATAAAGAAATAGAATGAAGAAAGGAGTGAAAAAAATGAAGACAAAACATAGAACACATCAAGAGCTTATTGAATATTTAGATAATCCTGAATGTAAAGAGCATGAATCTATAGAAAAACATCTGGCAGAGTGTGATGAGTGTACATACAACTTAGGCCTTAATGATGCATTAATGATAGGCATTAAGAAGGTAGGCGAACGCTCAAGGAAGTTAGTTGAAGATGGATTCTCTGCCCACTTGAAAGATGAAGAGATACGCAGATTTATCAATAATGAAGCATACAATGGAAATGAAAGAAAGGAACCCTTTTTACACCTTTCAGGCTGCGACTCTTGCCTCAAAGATACAATAGCTGTCGAGAATGTATTGTACAAGATAAAAAATGGAGAGTTGATAGACAGGATTAATACCGTTTACGAGTTTATAAAAAATTTTCCAGCAAGGGTTGTATCAATCAATAAAGAGGCAGTGGACTTAATCCGAGAAGCAGCAAGACAAGGTATTGCATTGTTTGGAATAGCTCCGCAATTTAGCTTTGCTTTTAAAAGTACTAAAGATTCTGATGTAAGCTCTGGCAAAGATTATAGAAAAATGGGAGTAAAGGACTTTAAAATAGAAGTTATTCAACCTAATACTAATAAGTCAATACCAAAGGTGATAATATGTGTCCTGACCAAAGAGAATTTCAAACAGGCAAGGATTACGATTTGCACAGAAGTAGAACAGGCTGAAGTTGTAGCACTAGAGAATGGAAGGGCAATTATTAATAAGGAAAATGTAAAAGCTGACGAAATTAGGTATATCAAGGCGGAAAAATTCAGGCGCTATAGCCAACAAAGACCACACAGGGTAAAAGCGAACAAAAATGATCTAAAGTAGAGGAAATTTGAATTTTTTAAAATAATTAGTCTATTAACCTTAGGCACTTTAGATCACCTTAAAATTTTGCAAACTCTGCTCCAAATTTAAGCGATTTTTGTAGCCGCAACCTTTAGGTTGCGCAACTTACATAAAATTCTCACAAACCTATCAAATGATAAGGAACACAGGCTAAAGCCTGTGGCTACAATAACATCCAAAATAAAATCGCTCAATTTAGCTTTATGACGAAATAAGTGGAAAAGGAGTTGAAGGTATGATAAATCTTGAAGAAATCAAAAAGAAGTTAGAAGTTGTAAAGAAAGCCAGGAAAGAAAGAGAACCTATTGTAAAATTGAATAGTAAGGCTTTGGATCTTTTTGAAACCCTTTGCAGTTTTGATAAAGGAAAACCGTCGTATGCGGTAGCAAAGTCACTGTCAGAAAAACTTGCCATTGAATGTATGACAGAACTTGATCTTTATTTCTACAATATGAAATTTGCAGATGAAAAACAAAAGAAAGTCTGGAATGAACTATCAGATTATCTCAGGAAAATTTATACTTCGTCAAAGTAATGCATGTCTTGAAAAACAAATGAGAGATGTTAAAGAAGTCTTAGGATTATCTACATCCTGATATAAAAATGAGCGTTATTTAAGATACGTTTAGAAATGGAAGATGAATAACTGAAAAGGATTTTACACTTATGATACGGGTTAAAGCATTGATGGTAATAGGGAACGGAGACGGATGTGTGAAAATTATTACTGTATATCAAAATGAAGACAATGATATACACATTATCCCCAGAACCTTTAAAGATGATTTAATAACGATAACTGAAAGGGATTTAGGCGCTTTAGAAATACAAGAGAGAAATTTTACAATAGATCCAGGCTTGAAAGATGGTGATGTCGTTGATAGTTTTGATTCCATGAGTCTTTCAATAGCAATAGGCATTCAAGCATGTTGCAGTTGGAGAGAAAGATGGGAAGAGGAAGTAGATGGTATAATTAAATGGAAAGAGTGGTGCCTTACTGGTGAAGTAAATAATGTTGGTAATATTGTTAAGATAGATGGCATCAACGAAAAACTCAGAGCAGCATTATTTGGTTATCATGATGATGAAGTTAATAATTTTGTTATTGACCATAGCATAAGATTCATCATGATCCCATCTGGTAATAAGACGGAGGCAATTAAATGGATTGATGCAAAGAAAAAAGATGGGGTGTTGGAAACGATTGAAAACAAAGATAATACAAACGAAGTTAAAGATCATTTTGACAATCAAAAACCTCGTTACCCAGACCCCAAAAGAATATGGTCTTTGATAACTAAAAACAGATTTACTGTGATTGCTTTCGTAATTTGGGTCTTATCTACAATTATTGTTCCATTAAAGTTATTTTACTGGGATTCAATTGTATCTTTGTGGACTGGAATTCCACAGATTACCATAAAATTACCTATTAAATATCCCGAAAAGGTGAGTGAAATGCTCATAGATAGAGGGTTCCTACATCCTCCTGTACAATTTGCATCAAAAGCAAAACAAGGTAAAGTCGTATTTAAAAATGTAGGAGTGACTACTGAAGTTGAAAATATTAAATCTGACATTTGGGTTATTATTACGTGTTGTATATATATTACTATAGGTATATTATTAACATATAAATACTATCCACCTGCCGATCCACCCGACAGTCCTGGTAACGGTCCGAACAAGTGGGATTTTAAAATCGTAAGAATTAGAATTGACAATAGAAAGGTGAAAATCTTTTTCGTTGATAACTTGAGTATTGCCATAAACATTGTACAACACCATCTCTAATATCCTTTTAATTTATGTATAGGAATTTCCATTTTAAGTCTTTGGGAGTTAAGGCCTTAGCCTTTCATTTTAATTACACCCGTAGCGGCAACCTTCAGGTTGCCACGTCCATGGTATAGCTAGCAAAGATGGTTAGATGAATATTTAAATTGGGTTTAATCCCATGGTGTGTGGAGGACGTGCAATTCTCCGAATTGCCAAAGACCTCCGCTACAGTTGGGGATCGGAGTTCTCCCGAAGCGCTAAGTTCAATTTCAACGCCGCATCATGGGGAGTAACCTTGCTTTCGCAAGGAGTCCAGCGAAGGAGGACGCAGTACTGGAATCCTCCCGAAAGGCCCGCCTGCCATTTGTCGGGCAGGGAGGTAAACCCAGTGTCGGGCATTGGTTTTTAAACTATTTACTATGTAAAGATATAAGGAAAGATGAACAAAAAACTCATCAAAATCAGTAAGTTCTTGAGTCTGGTTAACAGAAAAGGTATCTGCTGAATTCATAGCACTAACGAAGGGTATATAATCACAGCGCAGCAGAACCGTCCGCAAAAAATGTAGCGGATAGCTTTAGCTTTCCATCTTTGCGGGTCACGAAAAAATTTCGAATATTGAGTATCCAGTTTCGAGTTTCAAATTTCCAGTTACTTATTAAGACTTTTATCCGTGCCCTCGCTTGAAAGACTTTGTCGGGCAGGCAAATTACAAATAAAAATGGAGTTGTTGAATTTGAAATCATCAATTCACAGGATTGGACTTTAATATCCAATTACATTTGTGGTGGGTATATTGCAGTATTTGCCCTTATCCTCGTTATGCTTGCATTAAGGGAAAGTAACCGCAGTACTAAAGAAAATCATGGAAAAATAAATTATGATGCCGTAATCTTGCCGCTGATTAACAAAGAAATTATCTTTGTAGACAATATAAAAAAAGCCGAAAGCATTGTAGAATACAAGATTCATTAAGCCAATGGAATAGATTTATGGACGAAAATACCAGAATCCTTATTAAGGTCCGAATAGAAAGTTCTATTGAGGATTTAGAAACAGCAAAAGAGCTGCTCGATCTAAAGCGGTATAGAGATGCAGTAAATAGAGCATACTATGCAATATTCAGTATTACGAACGCCGTGTTGCTTACAAAAAAGATTGAGAGAAGTAAACATGCTGGGGTAGAAGCAGCATTTATCCAGCATTTTGTAAAGGAAGGGGTCTTTCGCAGTTCATTTATAAGACTTGATTTGTGTTAGAATACTAACGGAACCTTATTTCTCCGCCTATTGCAAAGAGATGTTCTGTATAATCGTCTATGTCTGCGATATGGGATTCATCATAATCGTATAAACTATATCTGCTCCACAAAGTCATATTTTTTCTTATCTTGTACTTTGCTCCGAGGGTTAATGCCTGCATCGTATAGTCATGCTCCAGTGGCAGGCCCAAATCATTAATATTATTTTCATCATAGTTGTCTGTTAGGGATGCCTGATAGTCTGCAGAGAACTCTGTCTTTTCATTCAAGGCGAATATGGCGGTGTTTACAAAGGTAGTAGAATCACCTTCAAAAGGTCGTGTTGGTGCCGCTTGATCATTTCTGGCTCTTGTTTTTACTCGAAGGTTTTGGTGCATTACCATGCTGGTGATGAAGAGATTGCTGAATGGCGTAATAGTAACGCTGCCGCTGAAAGTTTGTATATCAACATGAGCCAGCTCTCTGCCTAAACCTTCCATCTTTGAATCTATTTCCTGGGCCCGGTATTCATACCGAAATGTAGTTGAAACTGAGCTTATGGGATGTGCCGTTAGCCTGGTTGTATAAACGTCAGTATCGATATACTGTTTATCAATGAATGCGGGGAATCCTCCAGGGACAATTCCTGTAGCGCTCTCAGTGTCAAGCTCATCATCGTATTCGTTTTTCTTCAATTCCTTACGATATTGAATGGAACCGCTAACCCTTTTGAAAGGATAAAAGCTCAGACCCATCGTATATGTCTGTTTATCATAATCCCTGTCAGTGTCCCTCTGAAAAAAGCCACTCAGACTTTCCTTTTCCTTTATTTCAATATCTCCCTGCTGCCACCCGGCCTCAAAGTAGGGTGCAATACGTGGTATCCGCTTATAAGTGATCCTGATTGCCTCGCCAAAGGTTGTATTATTAGTTCTTGCCGTAATATCATGTTCTTGCACCCCGGTTGTTCTATTATCAGACCAGGTAGAAACACTATCTCTGTGAATATTTTTTAATCTGAAAAAGCCCTGGACGGTAAGATCTTTCAGGGGTTTTGCCAAGAGATTGAGGTTCCATAAATGCGAGATGACATCACTATCTGAATTTGGATCAAACCAATTCCTGTTTCCTCCACTCAAACTGACTGCACCAGCAGGTGTAAAGGTTTGAACACGTTGTTCAGAGTCATTGTCAACTTTGGTATACCTGTAGCCTCCTGAGAGGCTTAACTTTTTATTTATACGCTTGTCTATCTTCACCGTAGTTTGTGAAGATTCATAAAAAGTATCTTTTTCATCAACAACCCTGGCATCATTTGTGTTTGGGAGGCCATTGGTAAAGTTTTTCTCTGTCCTCACCGTTTCCAGGTCAGTGAATTCCCACCGTTGTTCTACTTCTATATTCGCAATATCATGTTTGTATTTAGCTCCTACCCTAATAATATTCACATCGTCATTAACCTCTTTTATAGTAGGCACAATCTTACGGCTAACACCTTCAGTGGCCTGACCCCAGGTAAGAGAAGAGATATCTCCGTCTCTCATCTTTTTCTCATAACTGAATGTAAAGATGGGAATATCCGGAAGCGTTAGACCAAGCTCCACAAGGAGATTCTTCCTGTCAGTGCCAGGTTCTTCAGGAATTACAAAAAAAAGGCGTGACAAAGTTCTTATAGACACCCCCGCTATCATCATAATAGTGCGGAAATCTTTTATAGTGCAGGCGGGCATAAAACAGATCATCTTTGGATACCTCTAATCTCAAATCGTGGCCTCTCTGGCCCGGCAGGGTTTTTATCTCTGATTTAAGAAGCCAGCCTTCTTTTAGAGGATAACGCAGCTTTAAATGCTCAAGACCGCCAATAAAAGAATCGTCCTTTAGCTGCAAGTCCTCGCTGAATTTTTCATCATCCCTGCTCTTGGCGATATCTCCTCCATAAAAAGAGGTAGAGAAGTAAGCGGGAGGCTGTTCCGCTGATACTATAGATGTATGTAAAAATCCAAGAGAGGCAAGGATTATTCCTCCGAAAATCGTTGCAAGGTATTTATACATTGAAATTCTAATACCTTAAATGGTCATCAAAATTAGAGCCGTGTACGGCTGTATGGCATGCCGCACTGAAACAGGAGCCTCTTGGTATTCCTGTCGTATGATTAAAATCCCCTATTAGAAACCTTGTGGAGTCGGTTTGAGTCTGAAAGTGGCATCGAAGGCAAAGATTAGAACCCCTTGCAATAAGGAGGTTGTCGTTTACAGAACCATGTACCTTATGACAAATCGTGCATCCTTCTCTCATCGCCTCGTGCTCGAAAACAAATGGTCCCCTCTGCTCTGGATGACATATAAAGCAAACTTCGCTTGTGTCAGAAAACGAAGTTAACGTCCATGATCTAGATTCCGAACCATGGGAGTCATGGCAGTCGGCACAAGCCACCCTTCCTTCAAGTACTGGATGGTGATATTGCAACCTAAATTCCGCCTTTTTATCTAAGTGACAGCGAAAGCATATCTCAGGATTCTTACGTGGATTGATAATCAGGTTTGGTTCATACTTCTTTTCCGTATGTAGGCTTCCTGGACCATGGCACATACCACAACCCAATCCTTCCTTCTCCATACCTTTGACAGCTATACGGGCATGAGTGGTACTTTCAAAAGACTCAACACGTTTTCTGTGGCATGGCTTACATTTCCTTATTTTCACATATTTGGCACCCGGGATGGTCAGTGGAGGGACTACCGAGCTCTTTTGGTAGACCGTACATGAGATAATTCCCAAAGCCAATATCAGCACAGTATATAAACTTACCTTCATCAATTCCTGATACCTCCTTTATTGTTTGTGATTCTCTATCATCTTCCAGCGAAGGGGAAAATAAAAACCTACCCTTTTGCCCTCAGGTGTAGGATCCCTCTCCGGATCCCATGTGGGGCATTCAGGGTTATGACACTTCCGGCATGTCTCCTCTGTGGGTATTACGAGCCCCATAGCCTTGGCATCTTCCTTGTTTTCCATAACTTCCACATACATGTATTCTTCCCCTGGACCGTGACACGATTCACACTGCACCCCATCTTCAACTTGCAGGTCTTCAGCCACTTTTTCCTCAGTAAATGCATATGCCGTGGAATGACAGCGTAGACACTTATTACTCTGTTGAGGATATTTTATGTCTGCCGTGAGGGAAACCTCTTTGGCCTCAGGGGTTCCCAACGTGTAAAATGCCTTGGAATGTGGAGTGTTAGTCCAAACATCACATTGGTTACCCAATTCTTTACCCTTGTGGCACAGCTTACACATTTCTACACCTACATAATTAAACCTCATGGGAGCCCTGGCAAGGACTTCGATGGGTTGAAAGATAACTGCAAAATGTATTATTCCCAAGATTATTAACCCGCTTCCCCATCCTTTCAGGTCTTTGTTAATTTCACTCTTTATATTTCTTTCTTCTGTCATAATGTTACTCTCCTTTCTCATGATTTTATTGCCATTATGACTCGTTTTTTCTTCCCCTTTAACACTTTTATCAAGGCCAAATCAAAAGATGGTGCAGAAATTTTTATTTACTCGCATTGCTGGATTTTGTACTTGCCAAAGCACGGCGAATTCCTTATCTTTGATAAACAGACCAACTTAACATTTGTGTACTACCAAACTTCTTACTTCGGTTGAATGGATTATATATGGTTATGAATAGGTAATAGTTCATCACAGAGGACGCAAAGAAAAAACCTATAAAATTGAAAGAACACTTCATGATGGTCTTAAAAGTGGTACATAAAGAACATAGCTTCGCAAGTATATTAATAAGGTATGGTGGGCATTGCCCACCATACTTTTGAGCACACGTTTTAAGGCAAAATTGAAATTCCTAGACAATAAATTTATTTTTCCTGCACCAGAAGGCATTCTCATAATGATATATATAAGAGCCACTGGTGTTCGTTCCTTTCGCAAAGCGTGAATAACGTCCGTTCAAATATGGATAATGATGAACTCATAGAATTACAAAAGATTATCAAAAGAGGTGGACCAGAGGCAGAGGATGCTGCAAGGAGATTTTGTGACGGGATAAAAGATGCCATAAAGCGAATGCTGAGCTCAATATCATATAAACATTCTCAGGAGTATCTGGAGTGGGGAATTAATGAGGCCTTTTTAGCATTTCGTGATAACTGGGATCCGAAGAAGGGAAAGTATTTTAAGGTTTATCTTTGGCGGTATGTAAAAGAGAGGGTTAGGATGGCCATAGCCAAAGACAAGGGAAAAGAATCTTCAATTGATGCACCATTTAGCAAAGATGACGATGAAGAGACAGACACGATAAAAGATGTATTTAAGGATAATGAATTATCACCAGAAGATACATACAAAGTATCAGAGTTATCACAAATCCTGACTAATACATTCAATGGAATGGATTCGAAGATTCAAATAATAATGATAGAATATTTTGCAAATAACTCCACTTCCAGAGAAATAGGACAAAAGCTTGACATTGTTCATACTACTGTAATGAGAAATTTAAATGAAAGAGGAATTAAACCGCTACGAAATGAAATAGAAAATTTTTTTTGAAGATCAAGGCTTGAAGTATGATGAGGAAATAGTACTTAAGGCCCTGTATAATTTCTTGATTGAGAGGAATATCAAAAATGAAGACCGAACATAGAACAATTGAAGAACTCCTGGTATATTTAGAAAACCCAATCGGCTCCAAAGAAGACGAAACTATCGAAGAGCATTTGGCCGAATGCGATAAATGTGTATCTGATCTGAGTTTCCTTGATACATTAAGGATAGGACTAGAGCAATTTGGACAAAACTCACGTGAGCTGGTTGAAACTGGTGAATCCGCTCACCTAACAAACGAAGAGATACCTAAATATATTAAGGAAGCATGCAATGAAAATGAAAAAAGAAGAATAGTATCGCATCTGGCCGGGTGCAGTAGTTGTCTGGACGACGTATTTACAGTAAAGAAATTAACAACCCAGCTGGAACGGGAACCAGCCTTAACAAAAAAGAGCTATCTACTTTCTAGGTTTATAATAAGCCGTCCAGCCAGAATGGCCTCTGTCGAAAAAGAGGGAAAGGATTTAATACGGGAAGCCGCAAGACATGGTATTGCCCTGTTTGATATAGGAAGGTCATTAAGCTTTTCCTTTCAAGGCGCTGAAACATCTGAGGAAAAAACGGGTGAGGACTATAGAAAAATGGAGACAGACGATTTTACAATTGAAATCGTCCAGCCTGCCTGTAAAGTGTCAAACGTAATAATAGGTGTACTTGCAAGGGGTGATCTAAAGAATGCAAAGGTTACAATATGTGCGGAAGAGGAAAAATCAGAGATCGTATCACTCGACAATAGAAGAGCTATTATTAATAAAGATAATATGCAGGCAGAGGCAATAAGGTATATAAGGGTAGATAAGATGTAATAGTTCAGGCGCTATAGCCACAGACCTGCCCGAACTGAATGGTCAGGCGGGGGTCACCGAGGTCAAAGAGAAAAATAAGAATTTAACAACAAGATTATATATTGAGTACATGTTTTACAAAATACAATCCTTTATTATATGAGTAAAAATAAGATAAAATTGTTACTCTTCCTTATATTTTGCTTCTCTTCTTTGACCTGTAGTGAAGGTAAAGATCAGACGACAACATCAAATACTTCAGAGCCTGCGCCTGGAAAAAGTACACTCAAATCAAATAAAACGATTTCATGCAAAGAACATGAGGATACTGTTGTTGGTGTAGGTGCTATTATCAATGGAAACATAGGTCGTGCCAGGGATGAGGCCATGCGAGATGCATATCGAAGGGCATTAGAAAAGTTTTTAGGTGTCCACGTACAATCTGAAAGTGTAATGGAGATGTTTGTTTTAATAAAGGATATAATTCGCACAAAAACCCATGGTTTTGTAAAAAGCTGGGATAACGTCTCAGAAGCTGAAACAGATACACTTTATTGTGTAGAAATACGTCCGGAAGTAGAGTCGAGAGATATTACTCCAGACGATCTTGATGCCATTCGGCTTATGATCGAGTTAATGAACAACCCACGCATATATGTATCTATCAATGAATTTGTAAATGATGAGCCATCCAAAACAAACATAGCAGCACACACCATAGAGTCAGTCCTTGGCGGTAGTGGAAACAATATCTTGTATCATGTGGTGGATTCTATCGAAAATGCAGATATTGCAATATCTGGTGAGTCAAGAATAACATCTTCCTCACTCCCCGATCCTTATAAAGAGTCAGGTCTGGTATCTTGTTACTCAACACTTGGCGTTTATGCAAAGATTCTGGATATAGATCGAAAATTTACCCTTCCCGATGAAAGTCTCACTGAGGTGCATGTTCCCCAGAAATGTAATCAAGTAACACGGTCATGTGCTGAAAGACTTGCCCCAAAACTTACCACTAAATTACTATTACAACTGGAACCTACTATAAGAATTGTCGTCCATAAGTTAGATTCAGACAGCTATTCCACATTTGCGGGGAAAATCAGAAACATGCGCAATGTCAAAAAGGTCTCTCCACGAAGATATAAGGATCAAACAGGTGTTTATGACGTACTTACCTCTGGAACATTAGAAGACCTGATCGTGCGTTTGCTGGCATTGAGAGAACCTAAATTAAAATTGATAACCGCATCAAGTAGTCAAATTGAACTTGAAATACAAAAACATAAACCTCCATCAATATCCTATTCCGGACTGGTCATAAATGCCAGAGGGTTTGATATCATACCTTCAGTTAAGATTGATATCATTTCGAGAAATGGAGATATTATTTTACACAACATACATCCTGTTTATCGAACTATCTCTAAGAAAACAGGGCTCAAGTCGCCTGTTGAACAATTCATAAAAGATATTGGTCCTAATCCACTTGTGATAGATGCAGTAAAGACTTCAGGATCAAACATTATAATAAAATCGAAAGATGCAAGTAAAGCGATCATACAGGCGGCAAAATCAGGTCTTGTTGTGCTTATAGAGTGAAGTAGGATTAGAAGTAAGTGTTGACCAAGAGGGAAAATATTTGACAGGATTTACAAGATTTTTTATTCTCAAAGTCGAGGATATTTCTAGATATACTGGTGGTCTCAAAATTGAGGATGCTATAAAGAATCCACCACCACAAGTAACGATCCTTTCACCAGAAGAAGGAGATGCCTTTTCTAACAGAACTGTAACCCTCAGGGTTCAGATTAAAGATATAGGTGGTGGTATTGGGGATATACGAATCTACCATAATGGTAAGCTTGTTGAGTCAAAGGGTGTCTATCGCCTTGCAAAATCGGAAATGATTGACAAACAGATAAAAGTGGCAAAGGCAGAGATTGGTTCTCCTTATCAGTCGGCTAAAAGGGGATTTGAGTTGAGAAAGATAGTATGGGATGATAATGATAAAAAAGATTTTCAAATAGTAAATTTCACACCCCTTAAAGGAACGGTCGAAAAGACTTATAAAATAACACTCATAAATGGAGAAAACACAATTTCAGCCTCAGCCTTTAATGGAACAAACACTGTTATGAGCGCTATGGAAAGTATCAAGGTAAAGGCAGATATTCCTGAAAGAAGGCCAGAACTCTTTGCCATTATTATGGGTAATGATCACTTTAAATCTTCTACTGTGAACTTATCTTTTGCAATAAAGGATGCAGAAGATTTTTCAAACCTTATTAATGAAGTTGCTGCTCCTATTTATAAAAAAGTCAATATAAAGATATTAACCAACACAAAAAAGACAGCAATTATTAAAACACTTACCGCCATGAAAACAAAGATGAAACCTGAAGATGTATTTATCTTTTTTGCAGCCACTCATGGATGGACGTATGATGACATATATTATCTCTATACTTCAGACTTTGATGGAAACCTTTTGTCAAAGCAGAGTTCCATTTCCTCAGTAGAGATCATGGAATTTTCAAAATGGCTGCCTGCATTAAAACAGGTATTTATCCTTGATACCTGTCAGGCGGGTGGTGTAAAGACTGCGGTATCAGGACTATATGATGCAAGGATTTCCGTTCTAGCCAAGCGCTCGGTATGCACATATTCGCAGGTGCAAAAACCTTTCAGGACGCAAATGATAACTATGAAGGTAACGGTCTATTTACCCATTTCGTAATTAAAGGTATCAAAGGTGAAGCAGATGAAGACCTTAATAAAGAAGTAAGTGTGATTGAGATGAACCCTTATCTTGCCGGTAAAGTTAAAGAGGCATTCAAAGGCCAACAAGAAGCCTTGATCAGAAATTTTGGAGATGATTTTCCCCTTTCGAAGGTAATAAATTATTGAAGAATATTAGACAGGATAACAGGATGATCAGGATAAAAAATGCCACTAAGGCACAGAGACACAAAATCTTCGTGTCTTTGTGGTATTTTTTTAATATTTTAATCTTGTAATATCCAGTACATCCTGTCAAAAAAAGAAATTTAACAAAGCTATACTCTGTCGTGTAGGAAGGAGAGTTCAACCATGTGCAAAAAGATAACTTTCACAATCCTGCTATTACTTCTATCTATATATCTCTTCTCCGGTTGTGCTCAACCACCGTTTGTGAAATCTCCACCTCCACGTCCTCAAATCATAGCCACATCCAAAGAACAAAGGCCAGTATGGGTACCTGGGGTACCCAGGGATACGCCAGAATATTTACGCTTCAAGGGTATAAGGACTCACGCATTGAGATTAGAGGATGGGCTTAACGATGCCAGGGAGGATGCCAGACAGCAAATAAGCAAGATGTTAGAAAGCCGCGTATTTTCAGATTACGAACAGATGAGAACTGAACTCGAAGTCATTAGAGGGCCAAGCAAATACATCTCAGAAAGAGATATCAGAGATCGAATAAGCGTGTTCTCTGGTAAGATAATTTCAGGAGCCAAATCGATTGATGAATACTGGGAAAAATTTGCTTTCACCAAGGAAACAGGTAAAGAAGAGTTATGGTATGATGTTTACGTCCTTATGCAATACCCAAAACAAGAATACGAGCAAGCTAAAGATAAAATCCTCAATATTAGCCCTTATGAGAAAGAGATTATGCACGGTGTTAGCTTATTAAATGATAATCGCTTTGTCGAAGCTATAGAACACTTTAATCATTTTAATAATAAGTATAGCCAGCATGAAGATGGTTACTATTACCTTGCTCTACCTTATATTAGTTACTATAAGGACTTAAAAAGAGAAGGCCAATTGGAAAAAGGGATTGAACAACTGGAAGGAGCAATCCGTAATTATAAGATTTTTTTAAAGGGTAGTTATTCACAGGGATCGATGAGGAACAGAGCAGTTTTAGACATTAAAGACCTTGCTGATGATTTTGTTGCCTATCAACTTGGAAAGGTAAAAGGTAATGCTTCTTCAAACGAATATAAAGAGACCCTTGATTTTCTTCATGAGGTTTACAATGGCAATATCCTGTATGATCTGGATGAATATGTCGATGCATCAAATATTTATGGGAAACTAGAAAAAGGATATGAACGCTACCTTGCCAGATACTTTGCCCTTGTGGTTAAGGCATGGTGTAATAATAACAAGCAAGTAAAACCTATAGCAGTCTTTGATTTTATGTCTGTGGAAGGGAAACCTGATAAAAAGAGTAAGAAGTTTGCCTCGATGCTTGAATCCGAAATAGATAATCTTGAAGAAGCCGAACGGAGGCATCGCGATGAAGATTTGCTAAAGATTATCCTTAAGGAATGGGAATTTTTTCAAAGTGGCCTCTTGAGTGATGAATCGAGGAAGGAACTAGAGTTAAGGGGGATTAATGGGATAGTGTCAGGAAAGATTAGCAGTGACAAGACATTTTTAAAACTCACTGATCTAAGTGGCTCATCTGCCAGAACTGCATATGCGGACAATTTGATTAGAAAGCCCAGTTCTCCTGTATGGGCAGAAGTGGAAAAGATCAAGAATCCAAACCCTGATTTTCAGATAGACGTATGGATGGACAAATATGAATATCATATAGGCGAGAAATGTAGGATATATTTCAGGGTGACAAATGACTCTTATGTTGAAATCTGGAATCAAGGTGCAAATAATGAACTGGACCGATTATATCCAAAGTACTATAACCATGATAATTTTGCAAGGGCTGGCAAAATCTATTCAATTCCTTCAGAAGAGGATTTAAATAATGGTAAATTTATGTATATACAGGATTCTGTGTTAGGCATTGATGGAGTCAAGGCCATGGCTAGTCTCAAGAAATTTGACGTTGTAAAAACCAGAAGTGTATCCGATGACGTAGTTAAACTAAGGAGTATCAAATGGGGCGAGCAAGGTAATAAAAATAATACAACAGAAAGCTTTTGTACATATAGGGTAAGACCCTAACATAGACAAGCCAGCCGCCTGAGTCGTCCCTGTGGGCAACTTCAAGGTCGGCCAAACAGGTTTAATAAATTACAAATCATTTGGCATTTGGATTTTGACATTTATTAAAAGACTTTGCTAAAAAAAGGGTTTACAGAGCTAAGCCCAAGCTGTGCTTAGCTTGGTCAGCTTTGCACATTTGTAGTACAGAGAATACATATTTAGTTAATTTATCTGACATATTTCTCGGTAAACTCTGTGGCAAATTGTTTTTAAAGTAAAAGGAATTGAAAATATCGAAAGGGAGTCCTGTAGGGTGGACATTGCCCACCAAAAAAAGAAAAAGTGATTGCAGGATTGTGCTTGCACCATGCTAAATCTTGAAGAAATTCAAACAGAATTGGAAGAGCTGAAAAAGGCCAGGAAAGAAGGTTTGCCTATTGCGGGATGGCGTAGAAAAGCCTTAAAACTTTTCAAAGCACTTTGCAATGGAAACAAAGAAAAGTCACCCTATGAGGCCGCGAAGTCACTCTCGAAAAGACTCGCCTTTGATTGCAGAGCAGAACTGGAAAAATACTTCATTAATTTTGGGTTTAATGATGAAGGGGAAAAGGACAAATGGCAAGAGATGTCAAACCATCTCAGGATGATCTACTCTTCCTGAAGGTTAAATCAATGATGGCAATAGGGGAAGGTAATGATAGGCGCGGTAAGATACACGATATAGTGATTGCCGTTGAAAAAATGGACCAAAATGATGATCAAATTAATTTTGCCGTTACGCCTGTTCAGACCGAAGAGCTACTAACAAATACAATTGCGAATATTTTATTTTCACAAAATAGGCAAAATATAAAGTTAAGAATTGGTTTAGGGAATATTGATCAAAACTTAATCAATGACTTAAGTTCGCTCGGTCTTTCTATTGCAATAGGAGTTAAAGCATGTCAGGATTGGCGCGTAAATAAAATATGGGAAACTGAATGTGATAAATGGTGTTTTACCGGTGATATTAGCCAGGGTCAGATGAATGGTAAAATTGACGCAATTGGTTCGCTTAATGTAAAACTTAAAGCAGCAGTGGATAGTAGAATTATAGAATACATCATGGTTCCATCCGATAACAAACAAGAAACAATAAATTGGGTAGAAAATGAAGGAATCAGATACGAGGAGAGTCCCAAAACAGATATAAAAATTACTGATAATAAAAAAAAACCCTCTTTCCATAGCAGATTATGGTCATTGGCAACTAAAAATACCTTTACGTGGATAGCGTTGATACTATGGTTTTTATCAATAACCTTTCTTCCAATAAGGTACTTTTTCTGGGATAACATCCAATCTTTGAATAAGGATAGCTCGCACGTAACCATAAATCTACCAATTAAAGACACTGAAAAGATAAGGAAAAGGCTTTTGGATAATGGATTTCCAAAAGAACAAGTAAAAAATATTCCCTTATTACGACTATCTAAAACAAATCAGAATGGCAGGGCCCTAATCACAAATAAAAACGGAGTTATTGAATTTGAGATCATCAATTCACAGGATTGGACTTTAATTTCCAGTTACATTTGTGGTGGGTATATTGCAGTATTTGCCTTTATCCTCATTATGCTTGCAGTAAGAGAAAATAATGGTATTACTAAACATAATCATGAAAGAATAAATTATGATACTATACTCCTGACTAATAAGAACAAAGAGATTGTGTTTGTTAACAATATAAAACAAGCTGAAACGATTGTAGAATACAAGATTCTTTAATCCATAGAGTTTTAGCAACGAGATTTACCCCGTTAGATAGTTAAGTTTAGTATCATAAGGGAAAGCATATTTAAATACGATACATTCCGACATTTTATCTAATGGGGCAGGCACAGACTTATTTAGCCATAATAATTGTAACTCAAACCGTTCGGCTGAGCTCACGCCGATGCCTTCAGGTTTGATTCTATACTAAGCTTCTCAGTAACAGTGTCTTGTCAAACCTGAAGGAACGAAATGAAATATCCAGTTGTTGTGCACAAAAGTGAGCATGGTTACGATGTTCATTGCCCTATTCTAAAAGGTTGCCACAGTCAGGGTGATACGGTTGAAGAGGCTTTAGAAAACATCAAAGGTGCAATTACTACGTATCTGGAAATGATAGCAGAAGAAACCAAGGGGTCTATTTACAAAGTAGTGTTGTAGGTTGTAAGTTGCAGATGCAGGTGTACACAGCTCACAAAAAATAGTACTATTCACGTTTTCTACAAAATGTATAATTAAAATAATATTAGATAAACAGGAGGAGAAATTATGAGCATAGAAAGGATATCAATTGATCAAAAGGTCCATTTTGGCAAGCCTTGTATAGCCGGTACAAGAATACCTGTATATTGTGTGCTGGAGTTAGTTCAAGCAGGTATAACCTTCGATGAGATTGTTAAAAAGTATTATCCAGATATTACTTTTGACGACATCAAGGCGTGTATTCAATATGCTGTTGAACTTGTTAAGTCCGAAGAGGTTCACATTGGGGAAGTATGATAAGGTATGCGTTTTCTAGCAGATCAAGATATGTATCAAATTACGATTGATTTTTTAATAGATCTTGGCCACGAAGTGATCAGGGTTAAGGATGTAGGGCTGGCACAGGCTTTGGATGAGGAAATATTGCAATATGCCCACAAAAAGGGGCTAGTTATAGTCACAATGGACAAGGATTTCGGGGCGCTTGTTTTTCTCAAACATATTAAGAATAGTGGTGTTGTACTTCTTAGATGCAAGCCAATAATAATTAAAAATGTTCACTATGAGTTTGAAAAGTTCTTAAACATTCATAAAGATATAAGTCTTTTAAATTGCTTTGTAGTGATAGAACCAACTCGACACCGTATAAGACGTGCAGGATAAATGAAATATTTAAAACTGGAATCCCTGCAAAAGCAGGGTAAGCTACGCTTTCCCGTCCGAACGGCGGGTGTGACTAAAAGTGACATAATGAGAAAACATCTACTACAGATCCTAATCATATCATTCATATTTCTTATATACCCGATTATCCATGCAGCAGAAGAGGAGAAAGACCGCCTTCTGGTAGTACCCCTTAAGGCTCAGATAGGAATTCAAAAAGAAGAGGCGATACTCTTGACGGACATACTGTCAGTAGAGTTATACAGGTCTGGCAAATTTACCATCCTTAATAGAGATGATATGAAGGCTGTGCTTACAGAGAAGGAATTTGAGCTGGCGATGGGATGTGATGATAATGTATGTTTGCTGGAGAATGTAGCAAAGCTTGCAGTGAATAAATTAGTTGCAGGAAATATAGGAAAATTGGGGAATAAGTACGTTGTATCAATACGTATGATTAATGAAGACGGTGAAAATGAAATAATGGAAAGAGATTATTGTGATTGTCCACTTGAGGAATTGACTAAATCAATAGAAAGGATTTCATTCAAGTTTTTGAAGTATCTGGTTGGAGAAGTTGCAATGGATGGCTCAATCAGGGTAGAGAGTGAACCAGGAGGTGCAAGGATATATCTGGATGGTGACAATATAGGCACGACTCCTGATAGTATAAGGTATATTAATCCCGGTACATATAAGGTAGAAGTCAAGATGGATGGATATAAAGTATGGAGCAAAAGAGTAAATGTTGAGGCTAGTGAAGAAGTTCCAGTATTTGCCAGGCTTGAAGCTGAAACAAAAAAACTGGAAGAAGAAAAGAGACTCATAGAGGAAGAATGGAGACGATTGAAGAAGGAAAGAGAATTGGCTGAGATTGAAACACACTGGTCAGAATGGCAACACCGATTAGAGTATACATATAATAAGACACTGAAGCATGATGAAGATACTAACCTGAGCGTTAAAGAAAAAGCACAAATCTGGCAAGACTTAATCAAAAATTTCGAACATGATAATCCATACAGTACGGAAGACGAAGCTATGCGTAGCCATGCAATGAGGAGGCTGGAATATTGGCGTAATTTCCCGGAGGAACAAAAGCCTCCGTCTCCACCTCACATACAACCACCAAAAACAAAACAAGTATTCTTACGTTCTCACTACAAAAGAGATTTATCATTAGCTCAGGCACAGTCAATGCCGTATATTTCAATACGCGAAAAAAATTGGAACGGGTTTAATGCTCATAGTACAATCAAGCATAATTACGAAGTAAACATAATCAATGGTGACGAAGTCGTAATCGACCATACCACAGGCTTAATGTGGGTCAAGTCAGGATTAACAAGACAAGCGACATGGAATGCAGCAAGGAAAATGGTGCAAAAACTAAATCGCCGAGGATGCGCGGGATATCATGATTGGCGTTTGCCGACATTAGAGGAAGCGATATCGTTGTTGGAGTCGAGTAAGAAGAATGGCAATTTATATATTGCGCCTATTTTTGATAGGAATCAAAGATGGATATGGACTGGTGATAAGAAGCGAGGTTCTAATGAGGCATGGGACGTAAATTTCGTTTACGGCATAGTGAGTTGGAGCCCATTCAATGACCACGGATTCGTCCGTCCCGTACGCTCTTTAAAGAAATCTAAATACAGGAAAGACTACAAAAAACCTATAGAAAGATTAATGAAACAAAGGATCGATAAAAGAAGAAAGATTGACAAATGGAAGAGCGATCACTGGAAATGAACATTTACAATTGCCACATAGATGTGTTATACAGCATCTGGAATTTTCATCTCGATGTGTAGTGGCTGCGCTCCGACACTCCTTAAGTCGGCTATAGCTGAGTCAATTGCATATTCTAAACTCTCTGCTTTAACTTACTGCAATGCCATTTTCTGATGGCACTGTTACGGCACTGCTCTTATACCAATCCTGGTAATAATCTCCTGAATCGTATAATTTATGTAAATTTTCCAGTACCTGTTCAAAGACCTGCTGCCAGTCAGAGCCAACTCTGAAGCCAAACATAGCGTTGCGTTTGCCATGCCTCGTACTACCAATTGTCTTGGCTGATTTTCTAAAGCGCAGTCTCAGGTTGTCACCGGCATAAAGATGGTCATACATATATTGCATGCCATCAATAAAATCTTCCAGGGTCATGTCAACAAATCTGTGAACTACATGCGCAGTATCGTAATATTTCCAGTCAGCAGGATAATTCTTACGGAAAATCCTCTTTTCTGAATCTAATCTATGATAAAGTTCAGTTTGTGGAAATGGACAATTGATACCAAAAGTAAGAACGTCAATGTTATTTTCTAATACAAACTCTGTCATCCTTTTGAATGAATCTTTACCATCTCCATCTGCCCCTAAGACTATGGACCCCCAAACAATAAGACCGTGATCGTGAATCTTTTGAATGCAGTCATAATAATTATCTGTACCAAGCCTTAAATTGGTCTTTTTATGCATCTTCTCCAGGACAACCTCATTTGTTGATTCTATCCCGCAGAGAAATCCAAAATTTCCACTCTTTGCCATTAAGTCAAGGGCTTCCCAATCCTGTGATATATTAAGCGCAGTAAATCCAAGCCAGTCCTTTTCGATGCCTCTATCTATCATCCCACGCCAGAGCGCTTTTGCCCTTTTGGCAGAGTTCCTGCTATGACCATAGAAATTGTCTTCTGCGAACATTAGCCCCCTGTAATCAGTTGCCTCCATCTCATCCAGGACGTCTTCGTATGGCCTTTCTCTGAATTTTTTCCCCTG
Organism: Candidatus Scalindua rubra; assembly: GCA_001723765.1. Lineage (GTDB taxonomy): Bacteria > Planctomycetota > Brocadiia > Brocadiales > Scalinduaceae > Scalindua_B > Scalindua_B rubra. Next base: position 5,459 of record MAYW01000013.1, on the reverse strand, counting down.
AAACGTAGGAACACTACAGAAATCACAGTAATTTGGACAACCCTTTGTGGTAACAATAGAGGAGAACTTGTAATTATATTTCCTCTTCATGAGTTCTCTGTCAGGGAAAACGTGCTTCATTTCTGACAAGGCTGGCAGTCCACCATTATAAACTTTTTTGAGTTCACCGTTTTCAAAATCCTTAATGACTTGAGGCCAGAGAGCTTCTGCTTCTCCCGTAAATATAGCATCCACGTATTTAGAAGCCTCATCGGGCATTACGGATGTATGGATTCCACCCAGGATTACAGTCATGCCCTTTTTCTTACAGGCAGTAGCTATCTTATATGCTCTTGCTACCTGATAGGTAACTGAAGTTATACATACCAAATCCACAGGCTCGAATGTAATTTCACCATTGTCGTCAAGGGCCAAATCCAGATTTTCGTCGATTACGTCGAACTCCCAATCTCCGGGTGTAAGGGCAGCAATGTATGCCAGATTAAGTGGCATTTGAACTATGACGGTTATACTCTCCTCACCATGTCGCCCTGGGGGGTGTGGATTGATAAGCATCATTTTTCTCATTTTTCTATCCTCCTAATTATTTAAAACCATATTAGCCACCCTCCAACCAGAGGATACAACTGCACATATCCCCGGTCCTGGGTTTGTCCAGTGCCCTGCCAGAAAAAGATTTTTGAAGGGTGTTGTATGTTGAAGTCTATTCGACCATGTCTGATCTACGGTAACAGCCCAACCATAGGCAGCGCCTTTGGAGTTGAGTGTATAACGATACAAAGTCTTTGGTGTAGCCGCGTCAATTACTTCAATATGGTCCTGAATGTTGGGTATAAAATTTTCGAGGTAACATATTGTATATTTTTTCATTTTATCTTTAAAGGCAACCCAATCTTCTATATCATCATAACTATCTTTTAAGGAAACAACAACAGAAATTATTTGTTTCTTATCAGGTGCAAGGCATGAATCTACATTAGTTGGAACGGATATATAAAACCAACCATTATCGGAAAAACTTATGTTATTTGATGTATGGTAGAAACCTCTTTTTAAGCCTTTTAAGTCAACTTTGCTATCAAGACCCAGGTATAATAAAAAGAATGAGACACTTTCCTTCATAGTCTCGATCTTGCGAAGGTATGAATCATCAACGGCATTTTCTTCCATTAAACAGAAAAAGGTTTGTCTGGGATCAATGTTTGATACAAAAATATCAGCAGAAAACGTTTCCCCTTTTTCTGTTGTAACTCCTTTTGTAATATTACCCTCTGTAAGCAAATTATTAGCTCTAGAAGATAGCATAATTTGACCATCATAGTCAATAAATTTTTGAGCAATTGCATCAGTGAAAATTTGAGTGCCACCAACAGGGAAAAAAGCCCCGTCTTTTAGATAATTTACCAGCATTTGACACATACCAATAGCCGAGACCTCATGAGGGGGCGAACCTATATATCCCCACTGTGCAGACAAGACCATCTTAAGTTGTTCATTAGTAAAAAAAATATCTAACATTTCTTTGTACGTGAGATCTTGATACTTGATAAGCATCTTATTTCTTTCAGCGCTAAAAGTAGCCCTGTACAATCCAATGAATTCTTTAAAGAATGACGATAGTTTTTCACTTTCAGATGGAAACCGTTTTTTAAGCAAATCCACATAATCGTCAATTTCAGCAGGTACATCTACGGAAAATGAAGGGAAATTTATGCTATCCATAGGATCAAGTTGTAAAAAATTAATGTTTATATCAAGTTCTTTAAGGCATCTACCAACTACGCTCCATTTTCCACATCCACCAATATGATGAACTGCCGCATCGAAAATAAAACCTTTTCTCTTAAAAGAAGTACAATAACCTCCAGGTATATTGTGTTGCTCAATAATCAATACTTTTTTCCCATTTTTTGCCAGAAAAGTTCCACAGATTAATCCGGCAATTCCAGCCCCCAATATGATTACATCATACTTGGATTTTTTTTTGGGATTCACTTAATGAAAAGTTATGCATAGAAGCTGCCATTATAAGCTATGAATATTTTGAGATGATTATGGATGAAATGTTACCTGTATCAGAAAAGGCGTTGATGAGTACATTTTTTACGTCTAATTTTCTGCTTTTGTTAGATACATAATCTAAATCGCACTCATCATCTCTTTCTTGATAATTTATTGTTGGGGGAATAACACCATTGTTGATTGCCATTATACTTGCAACACACTGCATAGCTCCTGATGCATCAAGGCATTCTCCTGTCATCGACTTTATTGCACTTATTGGAACTTTCTGAGCGTAATTGCCAAAATAATCTTTAATAACTTTGGTCTCCATTTTATCGCCGGTAACACTGGAATTTGCACATGCAGATACATAAGAAATATCGTCAATGTTAAGTTCTGCATCTTTCATTGCCAAAGAAATACATCTTACACCTTCTTCGGTATCAAAATTGTCATGATAAATCTTTTTTGGATTAAAGGTACATCTATAACCCTTTATTTCAGCGTAGATTTTCGCATTTCTTTTCAATGCGTCTTCAAGCCTTTCTATCACTAGTAATGCAGCCGCTTCACCAATTATAAATCCATTCCGCCTCTTATCAAAGGGTGCAGAAATCTCAATAGCATCATCCTTACTACCCGATAATATTCCTGACCTGTAAGCACCCCAGAATATGTCGGAAGTTAATCCGTGGACTCCCCCGGCCAAAACTGCTTTTACCCTGCCTAAACTTAGAAAATCCGAAGCGTAAATAATAGCATCAAGTCCGCTAGTCACACCCGTAGAGATAGTAGAGTTAAGGCCAGTAGCCTTACAAAAAATAGAAGCTCTACTTGCAGGGGCGTTTAGGACTGTATTTGGAAAATCCATGGGATTAACAAAATTCGGACCTTCTTTTAATGCTTCTAAGTCAAATGAACTAATGCTGTCTATACTTCCATATGTAGAACCTATTACAATTCCCAGATCGTCTTCAGTATAGGTTTCGTGTGTGATTTTGGCATCACCCATTACAAGTTTTGCAGCCGAGGATGCCAATAGCGAAGTCCTGTCTATATGGCGGATGCCCTTCTTACCTAAAATTTCCTTTGCATCAAAATCTGATATCTCACCTGCTTTTTTGCTTTTGTATTTGGAGACATCAAATAATGTGATATCTTTTATTCCAGAAACACCATTTATCAAATTGTTCCAAAACCCGTCTATATTTTCACCCATTGGTGACAGTATGCTCATTCCCGTTATAACCAAACGACTATTCATTAATTCTTAACCTGTAAATTTTTTTAATACAAGACAGCTATTATTGCCACCAAAAGCATAAGCATTATTTAGGGCAACATCGACTTGCATTTCACGTTTTACATTTGGAACAAAATCTAAATCACATTCTGGATCTTTAGTTTCATAGTTTATTGTTGGAGGAACTACATTTTCTTTAATAGCTAACGCACATGCTATAGCTTCTATGGCACTTGCAGCTCCCATTGTATGACCAATCATTGATTTTATAGAGCTTACAGCCAGATTCTTTGAATGTTCACCAAAGACCTTCTTTATAGATATAGTTTCAGCTTTGTCATTAGCAACTGTTCCCGTACCATGTGCACTTATATGCTGCACATCCTCAGGTTTAATCCTGGCATCTTTTAAGGCCTTTTCCATTGCTGATATAACACCATTTCCCTCTGGATGTGGAATTGTTATATGGTAACCATCACAGCTCAAACCATAACCTAAAATTTCCGCATATATATTTGCGTTCCTTGCTAGCGCATCTTCCAGGAATTCTAATACCAACATTCCAGCACCTTCACCAATTAGCATTCCTCTTCTATTTTTATCAAAAGGTTGGCATACCTCTGGCGCAATGGCATTAAGCTTACCAAAGCCAACGAAAGCTACTTTGGAAAATGGATCAGTACCACCCGCTAGCATAATATCTGCCCTTCCCAATTTTATCAGGTCGCAGGCGTAACCAATGGCGTAGTTGCCTGCAGCACATGCAGTGGGAATAATTGTATTTGGGCCTTCAAAACCAAATTCGATAGCTATATTGGATGGAATATTATTACATGGATGCTTAAGGAATAGATCCGAATCTACATTATCATCTCCCTTTTCGTATCTTAAATTGTTTACCCTTTCTAGAATTTGAATTTCACCCGCAGTTGTGCCGATTGAAACTCCTACTTCCTCAAGATCAATATTGTTTAAGTCAATTTTAGAATCGTCCAGTGCAAGTTTAGATGCTGCGATAGCAAATTGTGAACCTTTACCAATTTTTCGTCCTGAACCGTTACTTACATAATCTCCATACTTGAAGTCTTCAACTTCGCAACCTTTATGCACCTTAAAATCAGATGTATCAAAAGCTTTGACTTCTGACACACCAGATGTCCCAGAAATTAATGCATCCCAAAAAACATCATTTTTGCACCCAATAGGAGATATTACTCCCACACCAGTAATTACAATTCTTTTATCCATGATAAATTACTTTTCAAATGCTAATAGTTTTAACCTGTTAAAGATTCTTTATCGGCAACACCAAAACTCAATGTAGCTTTTGAAACAATCTTCTCTCCCACTCTGGCTACACCCTTAACTATCGCCGCTTTAGAAACAACTTTTTCAGTATCGATTTCCAAAATAAGTTGGTCACCTGGAAAAACAGGTTTTGAAAAACGGATGTTCGCTGAAGCCAACAAAAAGACCTTGTCTTTATCCTTCTCAGTATCAAAACTCTTTTTAAAGAGTATGATTGAGGCTTGGGCCAGAGCTTCTAATATTAGAACGCCCGGCATTATGGCAAAATCAGGAAAGTGTCCAGCGAAGAAAGACTCATTACCAGAAATGTTTTTTAAACAAACAATTCTACTTTCTTTTTGAAACTCAATAACTTTGTCAATAAATAAGAAGGGATATTTTTGAGGAACTAACTTTCTTACTTCCTCAAAGCTCAGCATCTATAACAGCCTTTCGATCTTAATAGTTAAAACCTGACCACCTTTATAAATTATGGACAGGCAGGTATTGGTGAAAAAAAATTATATGCTATTTCTTAGCATTTTCTTCAAGCGTCGATTTTGTCATTTCAATTGTGGCATTTATTGATGTAATGTCTACAAGCTTTTCCTCTGGAATCTGAACCTTATATTTCTTTTCAATAAGCGCTAGAATTTCTAATGCCAATAAGGAATCGATTTCTAAATCCTTAAAAAAATCGGCATCTCTTTTATCCCATATTTCATTCTCATCCAATTCGGTTACTTCAGCCACAATTGATGTAATTTCTTTTTCCAAGTTCTCTACAGACAATATCTTACCTCCTTAAAAAGCAACCAAAAATCTAACTACACACAAAATATCAAACTAAAAATTAGTAAAAGGGTATTAAGAAGTTGTTTTCTATAAAAATTGCTGATCTATAATTATATGATTTTGATTATCT
>MAYW01000012.1 GCA_001723765.1 Candidatus Scalindua rubra | reverse complement strand
TTTATATTTTATTAAAAATCTCTTCTCGGCAATTTAATTTAAACAGCTCCTTCAGCATTGATTCTGGATAGATACAAAAGGGATATTCCCTGTTGGTCACAATAGAATTATACCTTAACCTCTTCTCTAAATCCTCCATCTCCTTTTCCTTCTCTTTAATTGAGGGCCTGATCTTTTCCTTCATCAAGGCATTAAGTTGTCTTAATCTGTCAAAGGCCCTATGCTTTTCTGTACTATCGTGTGCCTCTTTCGCTATCAGCTCTTTTTTTTCGCTTACCATAGACTTCATCCCGACGTCTTCCATGATTTTCCCTGAAGCATATCTATCCGGATTGTAATCCATGTCTTTGATGACGTGCTTCAATTCCATAACATCTTTATTAGAGACATCATATGGTTTATAAGGCAGATACAGGGTTGCAGAAATTGCTGCATACGCAGGAGGTTCTACACCGAAAAAATCCCTTACGATTTCATCAGTAATCAAATCATATTTTGCTCCACCGACTCCGTGAATAAACAGGTCAGATAAAAACATCCTTGAATACATGGTATTAATTACGGCCTTTGGACGTATCTTTATCCCTGTTCTCATCAAATTTTTTAATTTTCTTAAATTTTCTGATGGATCCTCTTTTTTGTCAAAATCAAGTTTTGAGACAATTCTATTCTCGCAAATTAAACTTACGTATTTATCACTTACCACGGATGCAAAGAGTCTTTTCCTTGGTTCATTCTCTTTCCAAATCCAGAATGGTAATTCAATTACATACCCTTTTTCCATCAAGTCCGGCAATGGATTTACCTTTGAACTAATCTTTTTTAATCTGCGGTATTCTCTTAGCTTTTCATTATAAGTTTCCACAAAATTTCTAATATTCTCGGTCATGTGCAGAAAGAAATTTAAAAAAAGACTCAGTCTCACAAATAAGAGATACAGGGATCTCTAAATTACTAATACCAAATCTTAATAAATATGCATGCCTTGCATAGGTAAACAAGTCACTTAATTGTTGCGTTTCGTCAAAAAACTTTATTAATATGTCTGTAAAATCTTTGAATGTTTTTTTCATGTCAGGATTAGTCAAAATTCTAAGAACATTTTTTTCTAAGGCTATCAATTGGGTTGGATTAGTATATCTAGTTTCTTCAAAAGCAATATTGCGAAACATGGAAACAAATTCTACTTTTTCCATAAAAGGGCTTTCTTCGTTTATGTTTGGGATATCCAAACAATTGTCATGGCAGATATCATTATCAACGACCATATTTATTCCGATACCATTCACTTTTTTTGAAATACTATTTACGAGACAATTTTTTATCAACACACCTGGATGTGCAAGGATTGGAGGATGCCCGGTTTGTACTATTTCCTTTTCCGGAGTATAAGAATTATTAATACAAGACAAATCTTCTGGGCGTGCCATATTCAATTGTGAACAAATAGACCATACCTTTTCAGTATACTCCCTGGCTTTTTTTAACACCTCAGATCGAACTTGTTCACGGAATTTAGAAAAAGGGATGCCATTTATTTCAAAATCGTATGATTGAAATCTTTCCTTGTTTAAACTGATCAATCCTGGAATGTCTTCATAAGCAGGCTTTAGAAATATTTCTTTGTCCTTCTTTGGAATCATGAATGTTTCTATTTTCATTTCAGTTAATGGGACGCTGATAAACGCAGATTTTTATGATAAAAGATATTAAAGCGTCGTTTTGTTTAAAACATTAGATTCGAGTTAGTGCATCCTGCACAACTCTTTCAAAATGGCTACAACGACATTCATGTCGTTGCTTCACGCCCTCTTGGATATGTGCTTCCGCACAAAAAAAAATGTAATCCATAAATTGATTTACACTTAAAATGGAAATTCCTCATACTATCAAGTTACAAACCTGGATCCACAAAGAGATATTCCCTTGCGAAAGCAAGGTTTTTTCTGTGCTCCCGCCTAACAAACTGTCGGGCGGGCATCTGCGAAAAATCTGTGTCCAAAAATTCCTATTTTTCCAATTTCTCTTTCAGTTTATGAAGTTTATTGAGTGCATCAATGGGTGTGATTTTTGAAGTGTCGAGATTCTTTATATCTTCAATCACTTGATTCTCTGGCGGATTAAAAAGAGGAAGTTGCTTCGGCTTATTTTCTTCTTCGTTCTTAATAGATGCAAATTTAGGTTTACCATCCACGTCTAGTGTCTCAGCTTCAAGATTGATAAGTATTACCTTAGCCCTTTGAATTACCTCTTTTGGCATACCAGCCAATCTTGCAACATGAATACCATAGCTTTTATCAGCGCCGCCCTCAACAATCTTTCTTAAGAAGATAATTTCATCTTCCCATTCCTTTACTGCAATGTTAAAGTTCTTAATACCTGGAAAAAGTAAGGCTAATTCAGTAAGTTCGTGATAGTGAGTAGCAAATAATGTTCTGGCCTTGAGGTGCTCATATATATATTCCATTAATGCCCATGCAATACTTACACCATCAAAAGTGCTGGTGCCACGGCCAACCTCATCGAGTATTATCAAGCTACGTCTTGTCGCATTATTTAATATATTTGCAGCTTCATTCATCTCCACCATAAAAGTGCTCTGACCTCTTGCCAATTCATCCATTGCCCCTACTCTCGTAAATATACGATCAACAACTCCTATGGTCGCTTCCTTCGCTGGTATAAAACTGCCCATCTGTGCCATAAGCACAAGCAAAGCCACCTGGCGAATGTACGTGCTCTTTCCGGCCATGTTAGGTCCGGTAATGACCATGATTTGATTTCTTGTTCCGTCAAGATCAATATCATTAGGTATAAACCTCTCGGCTACTAATGTTTTCTCCAAAACGGGGTGTCTTCCGTCAATAATCCTGAGATAAAGTTCATCTAATACTTCAGGCCTTGAATATCCATTTTCGACAGCAATATTTGCAAGAGTTGAGAGACAGTCCAAATGAGCAATAACATCGGCCGTCTTCTGTAAACGTTCAGTATAGGTACCCACTTCTTCCCTGATCTTTTGAAAGATTTCATATTCCAATTCCTTCGCCCTTTCATCTGCGGTAAGTACCTTCGTCTCATATTCTTTGAGTTCAGGTGTAATGTACCTTTCGGCATTCTTAAGGGTTTGTTTACGAATGTATGTTTCGGGAATACTATCTTTATGTACATTTGTGATCTCAATATAATATCCAAAGACCTTATTGTATCCTACTTTTAGTGAATTTATTCCCGTCCTGTCTATCTCTTTTGACTGAAAGCTTGCTATCCAACTCTTTCCATTTCTACTAATATTTCTTAACTCATCCAAATCATGATCATAACCTTCTTGTATAATTCCACCTTCGCGTATGGAGTGGGGAGGGTCGGATACTACAGCGGTACTTATGAGTACCCTTACGTCATCTAAGACATCCAATGCTTCATGACATGATTTAAGAATGAGAGAATTGCAAACAGAAATCAAATGTTTCAACTTTGGTAAAAGAGAAAGTGATTGCTTCAGAGAAACAAGGTCTCTTGCATTGGCGCGACCGAAACTAATCTTCGCAGAGATTCTTTCAATATCATAAACATCCCTTAAAAGTTCCCGGAGCTCTCTACACTGGTTTTTATTTTTATATAACTCCTCAACACCATCATGTCTATATTTTATATCTTCAGATTTACAAAGTGGGCTTATTAACCAATTCTTTATTAATCTTCCTCCCATAGGAGTCTTTGTTCGATCTATTACGCCCAATAAGGAACCTTCCTTTTGATGTGTCCTTGTCGTCTTAATCAGTTCCAGGCTTTGTTGTGAGGAATGATCTAATACCAGACGATTGTGGCTTGAAAATTTTTCAATCTTATTTATGTGTTTAAGCGATGTCTTTTGGGTCTCGTTAATGTAATTGATCAAAGCTCCTGCGGCGTTTAAAGATGGCCCGATATCTTCACATCCAAATCCCTCTAATGATGAAGTGCCAAAATGGCTAATAAGTTTATGATATGCTGTCTCACGTGAAAACTCCCAATCTGAACGATACGTGATCATTGCATTAAAATCTATAGATATCCTTTCTGAAAGATCAAACTCATTAAAAGTGAAATTTTCGGGTAGTACACACTCAGACGGATTTATCCTCGTTAATTCATCCAGTAAACGACTCTTATTGATATCCTGTACCATGAATTTTCCTGTTGAAATATCAACCCATGACAAACCGATCTTATTATCATTTAAGAATAGGGATAAAAGATAATTATTGTCTTTATCATCCAGCATTACATCTTCAGTAAGTGTACCAGGTGTGATAATCCTTATGACGTCTCGTTCAACTATTCCTTGTGTTCCCACTTTTAAACTGCTTTTTTCCAGGCCATCTTGCAACTGTTCACAAACAGCAACCTTATATCCCGCCTTAATTAGCTTTTGAATATAAGACTCAGCAGCATGATGAGGTACACCGGCCATTGGTACAGCCTTTTCTCCCTTAGACCTCGAAGTTAATGTTATACCAAGAATCTTTGCAGCAATCTTGGCATCATCATAGAACATTTCATAAAAGTCACCCATACGGAAAAACAATAATGCGTCCTCATTTTTCCTTTTTATACTCATATATTGTTTCATCATAGGGGTCGAAAAAGGCATCTTATTTCCTTTGTATTAGGAGTTTTCAAAATAGTCACCCCACCCTACCATCATTTTTTATTCCCCCTTCAGTAAAGGGGGATATAGGGGGATTTTTTTGTGTCAAAAAGGCATACGTTCGTGACTGAAAGAAACTAATTTATAATTTCTTAAAATACACCTGCCATCATATAAAGTCAAGATGTAACCCAAGTATTTGACAAGTATATGAAAGAAATAAATATTGATTTTATCCAAGGTTAAAAGTAGTATGATTTTTACTAGCAACTTATATCAGATGTATAATTTTAACCATTCACATTTGCTACAAGACAACACAAATATATAAGTGAGAGGATTAAACCGATAAGGAATTGCTAAACTCATGAGTCAATTTTTAACAATTAAACAAGCCAGTCAATGGGCAACAAGATTATTAGAAAAACAAGTGACTACGTCTAATATTTCTTATTTAATTCAATATGGTAGAATAAAAAAGCATAATGAAAATGGAACCATATTAATTGATGTAACTGACTTAGAAAATTATTACAAACCTCATCATCAAACTAAAGAAAACATATGGAAGAAACGTTTAGGAGAAGACTTAAACTGGGCACTCTCATTTGATGAATATAAAGAATCAGAAAGAACGAAACATGTTCATAGGATTCATCCCTATAAAGGGAAATTTATTCCACAGCTTGTAGAGTATTTTTTAGATGATCATACTGACGATTTTAAGAAGAAAGTTTTTTTTAAAAAAGGCGATATTATTCTTGACCCATTTTGTGGAAGCGGAACTACTTTGGTACAAGCAAATGAACTGGGTATGCATGCAAATCGGATATTGTTGTTGCCAAATTGGAGGAGGTAATGTTGTAACATGTCACAACTAAGCAAAACGAAACAATTATTATTAGAGTTTCTGGAAATGGCAAGGTCTCAAAATGATAATGTGGAACCAATAAAGGTTTTGCGCGCAAATGCATTCAAAATTGGAAAAGCAAATATTTTAGTTCGAACTGCTTCTGACTTAGGTAAGCGTTACTTTTTTGGTTTGAATTACATTAATGCCGAAGAAATTTACAATTTAAGTAATTCTTTTGTAGCGTTTATTTGCGGAAGTTTAGATCAGATTGCCTTTCTGCCAACAACGATTTTAATACAACATTTACCGAATATCAGTCATGATAGAAATGGAGAATACAAAATTAATTTTACAAGAGATATTAAGCTTACGTTGCGTGGTCGTGGAAATTATTTTGACTGCACTGAATTTGTAAATAACTGGGACTTATTAAAAAGTTCAAAATACACTAGCTCAAAATCAGTTGATCCTACTGATAGTATACATACCCTTGTCCAAGGTAGAATATTAGAAATCGGAAATATTCGTGGTTTTCAAACATACTCACCAAATAAAACCAAAAAATTCAATCAAAGAAAATTAGATGACATTTCGACATTAAGTTCTTGTCCAACTCTTCAATATACAGATCATAAATCTCTTAAGAATATTGATGTGATCTGGTTTAGAAGGACTAACAGTGATTTGTATCCTGAATACGCATTTGAGGTCGAGTTTTCTACTGGTGTTTGGTCAGGGTTTGGTAGGTTAGCAACTTTGAGGGAGTATAGAACAAAGTTATATGTTGTTACTCATGATAAAAAGAAATTTAATCAAGTTGAAAGTTCATTTATAGATATTAGCAAAAGATACATTCATTTAATTCCGGATCACATCGGTCTTTTGTATTCTGCTGAAAAGAATTTAATTCAAATGCGTCAAGAATTTAACCTTTAATGCTCGCAAGATAATAATGATTGAAAGCAATAAAAAAGAAAAAATTGCATTTGAAGTAATCAAAACATTATACCTTAGTTTTGACAATATACCGGATTATCCAATATTTGATGATAAATCTCCTTTTAATGAAGCATTTTGTAATGCTTTTCATAATGACTCAGTTCTTAATATTCAACATGTTATAAATTCAGGATACGGTTTGTTTGGTTTGAATACAATATTAGTGAAATCATTTTATGAAAATATGGCACATATACTTTCAGATGGAGAAAAAAGAGAATATACATCCAAAAAATTAGGAAACCTTCAGATACTTAAAACACAAAAGGATAATATAATCAATATTATAACAAATTTAAGCAATTCTTCTGATGAACCAAATTTGGACAATGAAAATCAACTCCTTTTTATTAATGACAGCACCACGCTTGTTAATGCTATAGATTTTTCGGCAGATGTTTTTATTGAGGATAACGATAGAATTATTGCTATTGAGTTAAAAACTGTTAAACCAAATTCAGGAGAAATGAGGGGTGAAAAACAAAAGATATTAGAAGGAAAAGCATCTCTTTACAGAAAATTTCCAAACAAAGAGGTTAGCTTTTTTATAGGATTTCCTTTTGATCCAACGAGCGATCAAGATACAACCTATAATAAAACCAGGTTTTTAGGTTCAATAATTAATATGACTAAATTTTTTACGCCAGATGAAACTTTAATTGCCAGTGAATTGTGGGACTTTCTTTCTGGAGAATCGAATACAATGGAGCAAATTCTTGAAATAATAAATGTGATATCGACAACGGAGTTCTTAGAGAAATACCAGTTTATTAACGACTGCACTAACAGGAATGAGTTAAGATACACTAAAATATTACAAGAATGGAACCTTTATTCAGAGCTTAAATTAATAAACAATGATAATTTAATACGACAACGGATTAAAACAGATAGAAAATTGGCTAGGCTTTACAATCAAAAGCTATTTGATAATAAAGGTGTACAATATGAATAGATATATTACTCTTGCCAATTTAATTCAATAATAAATTAATGGACTTATCAAGGCGCTTTTATCTGACTGTCATTCCACGGTGTTTCATAGCGGCAGTTGGATTAGTATGGTATAAATTTTAATGATGTTTATTCTTAAGAAAATTATTTCAGGTTTTCTATATCCCCTGCCTTTAAGCCTTTTGATTTCTTTTATAGGTCTATACCTGCTATGGTTCACGACAAAACAGAAGGCGGGAAAGGTACTGGTGTCATTTGGTTTGTTTATTTTGATTTTGTTCGGTTATGGTATTATAGCCAATAAACTTCTTAGACCACTTGAAAGGAAATATGACTCACTTGAAACGAAAAGTTCATCAGCAGGACTTAAAACAGAGGACGAATCTGCAATAAAATTTGTTGTCGTTCTAGGAGGAGGACACACCTCAGATCCTGAATTACCATTAATAAGCCAAATAGGTAGAAGTTCACTGGTAAGGCTTGTAGAAGGAATTCGAATTTATAGAAAATATCCTGAAGCAAAACTTCTTTTATCAGGGGGTAGCGTTTTTGATCCCATTCCAGTGGCGGAGGTAATGACACGTGTTGCAAGGGAAATAGGAGTATCTGAAGACGATATAATTCTTGAATCCAAATCAAAAGATACAAAAGATCATGCTAGATTTATTAAGCCCATAATTGGCAGTGAACCTTTTATATTAGTAACGACAGCTTCCCACATGCCAAGGTCAATGGCTATGTTTAAAAAAAATGGCATGAACCCTATTGCCTCTCCTATTGGTCATAGAGTTAAAGAGGGACAAGGATTAAGTCCTCATTCTTTTTTTCCAAAGGCTGGTAATCTTAGTAATGCAGAAATAGCTATTCATGAATATTTAGGGCTAACCTGGGCAAAGATGAGAGGTCAGAAGTAGGATTTATCAATGGCCAAAGTTATTGTAATAAACCTTTACAATCCCCCATTTCCCCCTTTTTCAAAGAGGGATTAAAGGGGATTTTGAAAGGAGTAAAGAAATGTCACTTGCTAGAAAAGAATGTGTACCCTGTAAGGGAGGAATACCACCCTTAAAAGGGGAGGAATTAGAACGACTTAAGGAACAAGTAGATGAATGGGACGTGATTGAAGAACATCATATTTCTAAGACGTACAAATTCCCGAATTTCGTAAAAGCACTTGCATTTGTAAACAAAGTGGGAGATATTGCTGAAGAACAAGGGCATCATCCAGATATTTTCCTGACCTGGGGAAAAGTAAGTATTAAGACATGGACCCACAAGATTGACGGCTTGACAGAAAGCGACTTCATCCTTGCCGCCAAGATTGATGAAATTCCTATTACCTAGTAGCGCTAGTGTAGGGGGTACAGACAGAGTAGGGGGTCAAGTCTACATATAACAAATAAACTAACCAGAACCAAGAATTTGTTTCTTAATCTTTTCAATTTTTCTCCTTAAATGCTGATCATCATTAAGTCTTTTCTTAATCGAAGAATTTGCCATGCTGACAGTCGTATAGGCATCAATAGCAAACAGAGGTTTAATTTCATTTAATGATAATCCACTCATCTGACGACATAAAAAAATAGCTACTTGACGGGGCTCATTTTTGATTCCTCGTCTTCTGCGCTTTAGCTCCTTATCATCAATTTTATAAAATGTTTTAACAATATCTATGATTTGATCTGCTGTTGGCCCTATCTCCCTTTTACTGGCCTCCGGTATCTCGTATTCATTGGCTTTTTTTTTCTAAAAATGCCTTCTTTATCCATTCCTTAAAGATGTTATCTCCTATGACTGGTAATTTTTTTTTGAGAGTATAATCTTCTAATCTCATCAGGAATTCTATCAGTAATAAACTCTTTATAAAGAGCTTTTTGTTGATTTATATTCGTTGAAAAAAGATTAAGAATACTGGATGTTATTAGCCATTCAGGTTTTCCCTTTTTTCCAAGGTAATAATTGTTACTTGACCAAGGATAATTCATTAAAGCATGAGTATCCTCTCGCTTTTTAGCCGGGTTCATATGTATGTAACGGACTATTTCCAAGAGATAATTATCACCCTGTACAAGTATTGCTCTATATCGACCACGAAATAAAGCTCCATCCCGCTTCTTTTTTCTATTAAATCGCTGGGTATAGACCCCGTTGAGGTGGCGCATTGCTCTTCCTAACCCGATTACGGGAGTTTCTATTAAAATATGATAGTGATTATCCATCAAGCAATAGGCATGTACTCTAATCTTCCATATCTCACTCGTTTCTCCAAGCAGTTTTAAAAATTCTCTCCTATCTGCATCTTCTATAAATATTTTCTGAAAATTTGTACCACGGTTCATCACATGGTAGAAAGCCCCGGGATATTCTATTCGTAACGGTCTGGACATTTATTCATTCTCAAATTGGATCTTATACATGTTTTAACCAAAATCTCTTTATTTGTCAATTGTAGACTTGACCCTATGTGCTATTTGTAGACTTGACCCTATGTGGACTATGTGCTATTTAACTATAAAGACCCTACCCGACCCTATGAAGACCCAAAACCAGTAAGGATGAAAGTTCTGTCTTTGCTTATGAATTCTAAATGAAAATCTTTAAATAAACAGATTGAAATTTTACCAGATACTGACTTTACTACGATAGTCAGAAATACCAGATTCTGTACTTATACATGCTCCCGTGAATCCAAGAATATTTTTGCTTCTGTCTGTAGCAGATTTAAAGGCCTTTATTTGTTCATCTGTATCGGAATAATTCATAAAAAATATTATAAAGCAAAGTATTGAACAATAACCACTAGATTTATGGCAAAAGAAATAAATTTGGCAAATCCCCCTCTTTCCTCCTTTTTTAAAGGAGGATTAAGGCAATATCGCCCGGTACAGATAAAGGTTGGTAAGTTATAGAAATTACTAGACATAAAAATATGTATATGTTAGTATATGTACGTTTATGTATGTTATTTTATATATAATTTGGACAAAAAAATTCATAAAAAAGGTAAGGAGAAAATTATGAAAGTACTAACAGTTGATGAAGTAGCAAAATTCTTGGGTATACATAGATTAACAGTATACGAAAAGGCAAGGAAAGGTGAGATTCCAGCCGTAAGAGTTGGGAGGAATTGGAGATTCCTCAAGGAAGAATTAGAAGGCTGGTTGAAGAAAAATATCGGTAAAAATAAAGGTGCCTGGAAGCATTCGAGAAGGGAATTGAAGACTCATAAACCGAAACAGTCTAGAAACAGTGATCCCCTTTTGAAGGTCATGGGCAGTTGCCGTAGTTCTGGTGACTTAACTAATGAAATTGACAATGAAATTTATGATTAGGATGCAAATTGAAGATATTCATGGATAGCTGGGCATGGTTAGCGCTAGCTGATAAGAGAGAAAAACCATATAGAGAAGCTAGCGATCTTTATTTATCTCTTAGAAATGGAGGGGGAAAGTTTTTCACTACAGACTATGTACTTGATGAAACTATAACACGGATTTTTAAAAAGGTAACCTTTTCACAGGCATCTAAATATATTCAAGCTATTTTTAAGATGGTAGAACTTGATTTTCTTAGTCTTGAAAACATAAATGAAGATAGGTTTAAAAAGGCATGGAAATTGAGACAAAAATATGGGGATAAACCTTCCATATCATTTACAGATTTGACTTCTTTCGTTGTCATGCAAGAGTTAAATATCAAAAAAGTATTTACCGGAGACGAACACTTTGAGCATGTAAATTTGGGGTTTAAAAAAGTCCCTTGAGTAAACTATGGGTACAAAATTCAATATACTCTATCTTCATAATGAATCCATAATGGGTGGAGCCGAGGTAAGTTTATTAAATTTAATGAAGGTATTAAATAAGAAACTTTTTAGACCTCACTTTACCTGCTCTAAAGAAGGACCTTTCATAGATGAGCTAAGGAAAATGGAAATATATCCTGACTTTGTTCAATTCCCAAGTATAAAATGGCCAAATCCTGTGAAAATTTGCAATACCATCAGAAATCTTATACATATTATAGAAAAGAAACACATAAACCTGATTCATTCAAACCAACCTCGATCTAATCTGTTTGGCGCAATTGCCGCAAAGATAAAAAATGTTCCCATAGTATGGCATGAGAGATGCCTTGAGAGTGGGAGATTTGATAGTGATAATTTTTTTTCCTTCCTACCAGATAAAATTATCTGCAATTCTGATGCGGTCAGAAGCAGGTTTACAAAAAGAAAAAAAATTGGCGCCAAGATTAGGACGATAATAAATGGTGTGGACTTAACGGAGTTCAGTCCTGAATTAAATGGAAATGTAATTAGAAGTGAGTTTAAGATTGATGAGGATGAGCCAATAATTGGAACCGTTGGACGTATAGATCCAGAAAAAGGTTATGAGTATTTCCTGGAAAGCGCAAGGATTGTTTCACAAGACTTTAAAAATGTACGTTTTCTTGTTGTTGGCGAGGCATTTAACAATCCCTCTCTTGAAGAATCGCTCTATGAAATGTCAGTAGAGAAAGGTATTGATAAGAAGACTATCTTTACCGGGTTTAGAAGGGACATACCACAAATTCTTGCAAGCATGGATGTAGTCGTATTACCTTCTGAGATTGATGCCTGCAGCAGGGTATTGTTTGAGTCTATGGCAATGAAAAAGCCCGTCGTAGCAACTAATGTTGGAGGCACGCCAGAAATAGTACAGGATGGTATTACGGGTTTACTAGTCAAGCCGAGAGACTCATCAAGTATGGCAAAATGTATTATGAAACTCTTACATAATAAATATCTTGCAGAACAGTATGGAAACGCAGGAAGAAAAAGAGTTGAAGAGATGTTTACGATTGAAAGGAATATAGAAGAAACAGAAAAGGTTTATTTAGAGTTGTTGGATATTAACAGGCTATCCGAGAATAAGCAAGAGCAATATTTTTTGTCATTCTGAATTTATTTCAGAATCTTTAATTATAAGTATTTACAGACGTATTAGATTCCGGATCGAGTCCGGAATGACAATTCTCGGACAGCCTGTTAAGAATGAATAATGAAATCAAGAAATAGAAAAATAGAAGATTTATATCTCACGCTTAGGAACCTTATATTTGGAAGTTTACGCTCTTTTACAAAAACTTATGCAAAGGAAGATTTATTAGACATAAATATTAAAAATATATTAATTATTCGGCTCGATAGGATTGGTGATATGGTAATGACAACACCAATCTTCAGAGCCTTAAAGGAAAAGTGGCCAAATGTACAAATTACTGTTCTGGCTAATTCAGTGAACAAAAACCTGGTAATCAATAATCCTTTTGTTGATTGCATAATAGTCTATGACAAAGAGAAGAGGCATAAAAGTCTGAATAGCAGGCTATCCTTTTTTAAGGGCATACGCGAAAGGAATTTTGACATAGTAATTGATCCGTATCTTGATTATGAATTGTATACATCAATTATAACTCGTTTAGTTGGTAGTAAATATAGGCTTGGTTTCGAGTTTGCTGGTAGAGGAATTTTTTACAATATCAGGTATTCTTCAAAGTTTTTTCCCATTTTTACCGAAAAGAAACACATGATTGATTATTATTTGGATTTAATAACATGTTTAGGAATCGAGGCGAAAGAAAGACAACCAGAAATTTTCCTGAGTTCAGATGAAAAAGAAAATGCTCTTCAACTCTTGAAAAATAAGGGAATTAAGCTGAAAAACAAAATCATTGGCATACATCCGGGAGGAAATTATGAAAGCCAAAGATGGCCTATAGAAAGATTTGCAGCTATATCTGATTATCTAGTAGCCAGATACAGTACTAATGTAATTCTTTTTGGAGGTCGAGATGAAAGACACCTAATATCAGAGTTTAAAGATTATGCCGTTAAGACACCCATCATTCTCGAAGACCTTAATCTAAGGGAATTTATATCGGTCTTGAGCCGCTGCAACCTTTTTCTATGTAATAATTCTGGACCACTCCATATAGCAACAGCCCTAGGCATTCCGACAGTTTCAACAATGGGGCCTACCGTTCCTTTCCACTGGTGGCCACGCGGCAAAAATCACGTAGTCTTAAGAAAGGATTTAGACTGTAGTCCATGCAAAAAAGGGATTTGTGAGACACATGAATGCATGAAGCTGATTACGACAAATGATTTCTCGGCTGCTGTAAAAATGCAGATAGAAATATTAAATTTATTTCCTTCTGAGAAGGTATCCAATTATTCAACTACGAATAAAAGCTCACACAGCATTAAATAATCCCCCTTAGTCCCCCTTTAGAAAAGGGGGAAAGAGGGGGATTTGTCAACTTATTCTTTTCTTTTGCTAATAAGTTACAACAGAGCCAAAATGTCAGGTAAATATGAAAAAATTTTAATAATGGAAGCAGGTGGAATAGGTGACATAATAATGTCAACACCTGTTTTAAGAGCCTTACGTGAAAGATTTTCTAATAGCGATATTACATTACTCACCGTACCAAGGACTGCACAAGCTTTAAATATTAAGCATTATGCAAATAGAATACTATACTTCAAACAAGAAGCATTTAGCAAGGGTCCATCAAAGTCTATCTATAAGCAAATATTTTCAAATTTAAAGTTGTTATTGGGTTTACGAAAAGAAAGATTTGACATGATGGTCGATTTGGAAGCTATTGAAACGTGGAAATCATCTTTGCTAAGGTACATATTTTATAAAAGCGTAGGAGCAAAAAATAAAGTTGGTAGGAATTCTGATGGAAAGGGATTTTTCCTTGATGTTAAAGTGCATGATGACCTTTTTGGAACAGTGCATGAGGTTGATAGAAAACTGTTAATTGCCAGGGAGTTAGGTGCGGATACTAACAATACAAAACAGGAATTCTCTATTTCGTCAGAAGATAGAGAATTCATAAACAACTGGCTGCTGGATTCAGGGGTTGATGATAACAGGACAGTCGTGGCTATTCAGCCTGGGGCGTTTGTTCCTACCAGACAATGGAAAAGTCAAAGATTTATTGAGGTAGGAAAAAGGTTATGTCAAAAATATGGAGCCCAGATTATCCTTACAGGTGGCAATAATGATAATGTTGTTTATGAAATAAAAGACGAGCTTAAGGATGCGAAACCCATCTTGGCAATTGGGTTCTCACTTGGCAGACTTGGTGCACTTTTGGAACGAGTTCAACTATTTATTTCAAACGATACGGGGCCATTTCATATAGCCGATGCAATAAACACGCCGTTTGTAGTGATCTTTGGACCAGAAAATTTCCATAGATACGGCCCTTATGATACAAAGTCCAAAAGCCGCATAGTTACGGGTATGAAAGTCTCCTGTAGCCCCTGTTTGAAATATGAGTGCAGAACTCATGAGTGCATGGAAAGTATTACGCCTGATATGGTATGGGAGGGAGTTGAATCTCTTATGAAGGAGATTGTCAAAGAAAAACTTTCTAAAGAAGGGACTTCTGACATGTCCAGTTCATAAGATAACGAATATTTCAATTTAAAACATATATGTTTAGTAAAATCTTACGTCCATTGACGGATCTGGTTCGTCATATTCTGTCAAAACCTGATGAAAGAGGTGATCTAACATCTGATTTATTTCGTCTTAAAATAAGGAGAAAAGTAAGGCAACTTATAAACGATAACAACGGTTTTTTAATTGATGTTGGTTGTGGAGAGGGACTCCTCTGTGAAAACCTATTAATAAAGCAGAATCCGCTTAAGATAGTAGGTATCGATACAGAACATGAGATGTTAAAGACCGCTAATGAAAGCTTCCAAAGGAAGAAATTATATAGCTTGAACTTTTTGAGAGCGCATGCCCAGAAACTACCCTTTCTCAATAAATCTATAGATATTGCAATATGCATAAACACATTTTACAATTTCTATACTAAAGATGATGTCATTGCAGCACTCGAAGAAATGGAAAGGGTATGCAAAAAAGACGGTTTCATAATATTTGATGTTCGTAATAAGATAAATCCATTTGTTTATTTAAGTTTCAAATTGGTGTGGCTGTACGATACTCAAGTAACATTAAATGCATATTCGCTGAAGGAATTAACTACAGTCCTAATCTCTAAAGGTCTTATTATAAAGGAAACAATACCTATAGGATTTCCGATAACAATGTTTGCACCCATAATTCTGGTAAAAGCAGGATATCAATAAAAAGGAGGGTTTATTACATTGCTAAAAAAAATCCCTACAACGGCAGTCCCGTTATCTATATTTGAGATACTTAAAGGATTTAAGTCATTCTTTGGGAATAAATCTTATATCGAGGAGTTTGAATACAGCTTTGCAAGGTACATGGGGTCTAGCCATGCCTTTTCATTTAATTGTTGTACTGCATCCATATACGTATTTCTAAAGGCAATTAAAAAACTTTCAAACAGGCAAGAGGTGGTAATACCCGCTTATACCGTTCCTACCCTGGTCCTTCCAATACGGAAAGCTGGTCTAAAACCAGTACTTTGTGAAAGTTCTTTAGATAATTTCACTATGGACTTTGAATGCTTGCCTGACGTTATTAATGATAACACATTATGTGTTCTGCCAATATATCATTTCGGTTTTCCCTACGAAATAGATTTACCATTAAAACTTGCTTCAGAAAAGGAGTTTTTTATTTTAGAAGATACAGCACAGGCACCCGGGGCAATGTTAGATGGGAAAAAGGTTGGAACGCTGGGAGATGCTGGTTGTTTTAGTTTATGTAGAGGTAAAAACTTTTCTACTTTTAGTGGTGGTATGCTTGTAACAAACTCCGATGAGTTGGCAAACTTTGTAAGAGAAGAAAGAAATTTACTTCCAAGACAGAAATTTTCATTTGAGATAACAAGCCCATTTATCCTAACATTATATTCATTAGTAACAAGGCCTATTATATATGGTTCATTCTATAAGTTAATTTCTCCATTTAAACATACAACAGTACACGAGAGTTTCGAATCAAAACAATATTCAAATTTTCAGGCAATAATCGGGTTAAGTCTCCTTAATCGACTTGATGAATTTAATGGAATAAGACTAAAAAAAGGCATGGCTCTCTATGAGGCATTAAAGGATAATGAACACATAATATTACCAAGGGTAACAAAAAACAGTACTCCTGTTTTCAACCATCTCCCTGTAGTCTTTAAAGAAATAAAGACTATGGAAAGGGTGCAGGCAGAACTCTGGGACAGAGGCATTGACACAGGCAGGATGTATTTGAAACCTGTGCATCATTTATATGACCTTGGATATGATAAACAAAAAGAATTGTTTCCTAAAGCACTTTATATTGCCGAGAGATTAATAACAATTCCATCTCATCCCTATCTTGATAATAAGTCTATAGAGATAATTATAAATGTGTTTAAACGCCTTTGAAATTAGCAAATCCCCCTCTTTCCCCCTTTTCTAAAGGGGGACTAAGGGGGATTAGTTTAATTCGTTTACTATAAATTAGCGACCTGTCCGATTACCCGCCAGAATGGCATTGCCCGCCCGGATGCGGTCGGACGGGTCGGGCAGGCTGAAAGGAGCTGATTTATCTCATCAAGATATTTACTGAAAAAGATTATAAAAACTTTGGTATGTATCTTTGCAACTTATACGGGATATCAATATATCAACCGAAGTAAGACTAATAAAAAGGGATTGATAATCCTAACGTATCATAGTATCAGCAACGAAATCGAACCTGATGAAACAGTTACTCCCGAAGAGTTTGAGAGGCAACTACATTATATAAAGAAAAATTATAAGGTAATTTCTTTAGAGGAAGCCGTAGGATATTTAAAAACTGATTTTGAAAAGATTTCTGGTTCAATAGTAATTACATTCGATGATGGATACAGTGATAATTATCACAATGCGTATCCCTTGCTCAAAAAGTATAATTTCCCTGCAACAATATTTCTGGTAAGTGATTTTATAGAGAATAATGGGAATAAATATCTTTCTCTATCCCAAGTAAATGAGATGAAAAATAACAACATTTCATTTGGCTCTCATACTATTTCCCATCGAATACTGGCTAGATTAACAAATGAAGAAGTTGTAAAAGAAATCAAAGACTCTAAAGACGTATTAGAATCAAAACTTAGTAAGAAAATAAGTTCTTTTGCCTATCCTATTGGCACAAGGGCGGATTTTAATGACGAAACAATGGAAATCGTCAAGACATGTAAATATGCATGCGCATGTTCTAATATGTACGGTATGAACGGTAAGAATGCTGACATTTTTGCACTCAAAAGGATTGGTATAGAAACGACCGATAATTTTTTTATATTTAAAAAAAAGCTAAATGGCGCATTGAATATTTTGTCATTTAAGGATACAAAATTTTTTCAAAAATTAAAAAGGATCTTTTTTTGAATTTAAGTATGCAACTCTAAATAACGGTGTCAAACCCTAAATAGCCGAGGCATCTTGCCTCGGAATATCTCATTTTGTAAATTAAGTTAAAAATGAGTAATTTAATAGTATAGGAATTTCCATTTTAAATTACTTATAAATCAATAAGTTAAATTGTTTCCCTTCACCCTAACCCTCTCCCCTGGGGGAGAGGGGAGGGGGAGGGAGTTAATTTAAGAGGAGATAAGTCTTGTACATACTTGGCATAGGAGGCTACACACTGGATGCCGCCGCTTCTTTAGTAAAAGATGGAGAGTTAATTGCTGCTGTAGAAGAAGAGCGATTTACACGAAGAAAGCATGAAAGCGGTATGCCTTATAAGGCAATTGACTACTGCCTGAAAAAGGCAAATATAACATTAAAAGATATCGGCCATATAGGCTTCAGTTATAAACCATGGTTAAGAATATCTAAAAGGATTCCGTATAGAATATTAAAAATTCCCAAATCCCCTTTTTATTCTGTTGGTTATATAGTTGATGAAATTTATAGTACAGGCCATTACCTTTCTGAATTAAAGCAACTTAAACAAAATGACAACACCAAGATACATTTTATAGAACATCATCTGGCACATGCAGCAAGCGTCTTTCTCACATCACCATTTGAGGAATCAGCGATCCTTTCTATGGACTATATGGGCGAATGGACAAGCACATTAATGGGCAAAGGTACGGGCGGTCAAATAGAGAAGATAAAAGAAATTAAATTTCCTCATTCCCTTGGGATCCTTTATGCCGCAGTAACAAAATATCTGGGTTTTCAGCACGGAAATGACGAATACAAGGTGATGGGACTAGCATCATATGGCGAACCTACATATATTGATGTCTTTAAAGATATGGTTAAATTATTACCTGATGGGGAATATAGGATTAATTCAGATTATTTCATATACTGGGCAAGCGCTGGTTCGAGAGAGGGTTTTATGTCAAAGAAATTCATTGACACCTGCGGGCCAATTCGAATTAAGGATCAAGAAATTGAAAAGAGGCATATGGACATTGCGGCAAGTCTACAAAAAACGCTGGAAGAGGCAGCCTTACACATTACTAATTATCTTTATAAGAAAACCGGGGTAAAGAATTTGTGTATTGCTGGTGGTGTTGGCTTAAACTGCTCGATGAACTATAGGTTGTTGCAAGATTCTCCTTTTGAATCTGTTTTTGTGCAGCCTTCAGCACATGATGCTGGCACATCACTTGGCAGCGCTTATTATATTTATAATACCATATTGAGAAAAAACAGGAATTTCGTTATTAATCATGCCTACTGGGGGCCTGAATCCTCAAATGAAAATATAAAGGCCGAACTTGATCTTGATAAATTGAAGTATACTCACCATCAGGATATTGCAAAAAAGTGTGCTGAATTAGTAAACGAGGGAAAGATTATCGGATGGTTTCAGGGAAGGGCAGAATGGGGTCCACGCGCATTGGGTAACAGAAGTATTCTGGCAAATGCAACGAGAGACGACATGCAGGATATCGTTAACAAGTATGTAAAACACAGAGAAGATTTCCGTCCTTTTGCGCCTGCAGTATTGAAAGAATCGGCCAAAGATTTTTTCGACTTTGATCAGGAGTCACCATTTATGCTCTTTATTTGCGATGTCAAACCAGAAAAAAGGGAATCGATTCCTGCCGTGACTCACACAGATGGAACTGCCAGGATTCAAACTGTCGATCGTAAACATAACAAACTTTTTTATGATGTTATTAAGTATTTTGGAGAGATTAGTGGTATCCCTATTGTACTGAATACCTCATTTAATGTGGCAGGAGAGCCCATAGTTACTACACCAAAAGAGGCCATCCGCTGTTTTTTCTCTACTGGTATAGATTGTCTAATTATGGGGAACTACCTTCTGGAAAAATAAATTTACGCCTCGAATATCTGAGAAGGAAATGTCCCTGTAAGTATAATCTTCCAAAACCTATGATTCAATTACGCAATTTAAAAAGAAATCTTGCTAAATCAATTACTCAACCAGGATACGCAATTAGTGCCTTACGACAGCGTTTGTCTTCTTATCTAACTTACAGGTTGTTCAGTGGATATAGTTCTTATCCTGAAACCGTGGATCTATTCCTGACTTACAGGTGCAATCTTCGATGTAAGATGTGTGGCCAGTGGGGTATGGTTGGAACATCCAAAGACATGTCGCCTGAAGAATTGAAGAGTGAATTATCACTTGATGAAATATATGAAATCATAACTGACATAAAGACATTCAAACCAAATGTAACACTTTTTGGTGGTGAGCCATTATTATACTCAAATTGGGAAAAGGTAGTTTCTCATATAAAAAAAGAAGGTATGCGCTGCAATATGATTACTAATGGAATATTACTAGAAAAGTATGCAAATTCTATAATCGATTTGGGTGTTGATGAAATTATCTTTTCACTGGATGGTCCTCGTGATGTACATGACGAGATGCGAAGTGCAAAAGGCACATTCGATAGAGCCTACAAAGGGCTCAAATTAATTAGTGACATCAAAGAAAAATCAGGAGCTAACAAACCTATTGTAAATATTTCAAGTACCATATTTGAGATAAATTATAAGCGTCTTGATGAGATAATTAGTATTGCAGAAGAATTGATGGCAAGTACAATTACATTTCATCATTTAATATTCTTAAGTAAAGAGAGATATGACCAACATAACAATATTTTTAAGGGCTACTACGGGATGGTTTGTAATGATTGGAAAGGTTTTGTAAGGGATAGTTTGCCTGATATTGATGTTGATTTTCTTATCCAAAAAATGGAAGATATTAAAAAAAGAGACTCTAAAGTAAAGATTGCTTTTTACCCAAATTTTACAAATGAAGAAATAAGGAAGTATTATACTGAGTTTGATTTTGTCTCTTCAAGTTATGGCAAAAGATGTCTCAGTCCGTGGATGGTTTCATATATATTTCCTGATGGTTCCGTAAGGCCTTGTCAATCTCTAAACTTTACAGCAGGTAACATCAGGGATGATTCCTTCAGGAAGATATGGAATAATGAAAAATACATGCGCTTTAGAAAAATTACGAAAGAGGAAAAGAAATATCCTGTATGTACAAGGTGTACGGAACTATATAGATTTTGATCTGAAAATAGATTTTTATAATTCGTGGTACTGCAAAGCGACGTGTGTGTTTAACACGATGCCATTATATGAATGATGAATGCAAGGAATTTCCTATAAGGTTGAAAATTTCAAAAATGTATAAAAAAAATCACCTATACTCAAGAATTGTCCTGATTGTCTTTGCTTGTTTGTTCTTATGCAACAAAAATTCATTTGTCGATACCTGCTATGCTGAAAAACATACACTCATTCCAGGTGTTATCCATGTACACACTACCATAAGCAATGGTGAAAAAACACCAGAAGAAATTGTTAAGCTTGCAAAAGAAAATGGTATAAAGGTTGTAATCTTTACAGATCATGACACCATGAAATGGACATATGGAGTCCCGCCTTTAAGGAAGATTATTCAGAAAGTTGTAAATCAAAACTCTATACTTAAATATGGAGCATCAAATTATATCAATACAATCAAAGAATTAAATAAAAAGTATCCCGATATGCTTATAATTCACGGAACTGAAGCTATTCCTTTCTATTATTGGCAAGGAAGTTTTTTTAAAAACAATCTAGCTTTGGTAAACGGTAATGAACACATCATGGTATTTGGACTAGAGACGCCTTCAGATTATAAAAATCTACCGTCAGTGGGAAATGGATTCCCAGGCGAATTTAATCTCGAAAGCATTTTTAACTTATGGCCTGTTAGTTTTTTCCTATTGGGATGGTGGTTCATCTCATTTCGTAAAAAGGTATCCACAACGAAAGATAAGAGTCTACAAGAAAAAAGACAAAACAAGGCACCAGGCGTAATATGCTTTTTTGTAGGGGTTGTTTTTTTAGTGAATAACTTCCCATTTAAAACACCCGTATACGATCAATATCATGGAGAACAGGGCGTGGGACCATACCAGCACCTTATTAATTATGCAAACGAGAAAAATGCACTAACGTTTTGGGCACATCCAGAAGTAGAAAGATCTATGGAAATCGGTAAAATTAAAATTATATCATCGCCATACGAGGAAGACCTTCTCAAAACATTTAATTATACAGGAATAGCAATCTACAGTGAAGGAATGAGGCGTGTTGGACCACCAGGTGGAATTTGGGATCAAATTTTACTTGAGTATTGTTCAGGAAAAAGGAAAAAACCTGTTTGGATAATCGGAGAGGTTGATTATAAAGTACATGAATTTCCGATAGATGAAACGCAGACAGTCTTTCTTTTAAAAGAAAAGAAAAAAGAAGAGATACTGAATGTACTTAGAACAGGTAAGATGTACGCAGCAATGGGTTCTGCTAATGCACTTACTTTAAACAGTTTCGTTGTTGAAGATTTTAATAGTGGTAAGCTGGCATTTATGGGAGATGAAATAACTATAACAGGAAAACCACGTATAAGAATTGTAGTAACTGCTGATTATTCTCATAAGTATTCTGATTATAAAGGTAGGATGTTTTATATAGATTTGATAAGAAATGGAAAAGTTATTAAAACATTTGAAGCTGATGGGGCGATAGATATTACTTACGATGACGATTATAATAAACCGGGAGAAAAGGTTTATTATCGGCTTGCAATAGATACATCATATTTGTTTAAAGGTATAGTATCCAACCCTATTTTTGTACAGTTCAAAGAAAAACAATAAAAGCTCCAAACTTAAATGTGAATCCAAGAAAAATTAAGATCCTAAACATAATTACCCGCCTGGAACTTGGCGGCCCTCCAATATTAGTGATTGACATATTACAGCGTTTGAACAAGAAACGTTTTGAAAGTTCCATAGTAACTGGTATCACTATTGATAGCAGGTATGATATGATTGGGTTTGCCAGAGACAAGGATATTAGGGTCTTTATCATGCCATCATTAGTGAGAAACGTTCACCCTCTCAAGGACGTAATATCCCTTATAAAACTAGCCCTTTTTTTGAAAAAAGAAAAATATGATATTATACACTGCCACACGTCAAAAGGTGGATTCATCGGACGTCTTGCCGCTAAACTAGCAGGGGCAAGAATAATTATTTATTCACCTCATGGTGATATATTTGAAGGTTACTTTTGCAAATTAGTTACAAATTTTTTCGTGTTGCTTGAAAAGTTTGCTGCACGATTCACTGACAAAATAATAAACCTGAGTGAAATAGAAATAGAAAGATTTCTTAAGCACGGTATTGGTACGAAGCAGCAATTAAAACATATTTATAATGGCATAGATATAAAATACTACGAACGCACAATGGCCTCAAATCTAAAAAAAAGGGATGAGTTCGGTTTAAGTAAAGACGATTTTATATGTGCCACTGTCGGAAGATTAGTGCCTGTTAAGGGTCATACATATTTAATAAAGGCAATTCAAAAAGTAATAAAGGTGATACCAAAAGCAAGATTTCTTTTCATAGGTGATGGCGAGTTAAAATCTGAACTGTCAGAAGAAATTAAATCTCTCGGTCTTCAGGAAAATATTTTCCTTCTTGGTGCTCGTCGCGATATTGCAACAACTCTAAGCTGCATTAATATTTTCCTCCTTCCTTCCATTAATGAGGGATTTGGAATGGTGCTTATAGAGGCAATGGCTGCGAAAAAACCAGTCATAGCAACAAACGTTGGTGGAATACCTGAGGTAGTCATAGACGGAAAGACAGGTATTCTTATACCTCCTAAAGACACCGAAGGTTTTTCATCGGCCATAATCAAACTATATAATAATCCAGAATTGTCCAAGAGAATGGGACTAGCTGGATACAGAAGAACAAAAAACATTTTCAACATTGAAACAACCGTACATGAATTAGAAGACTTATATAGTGAATTGATAAAGGAAAAAAACATTACCTAACCCGAACAAGTCGGAATTATAATATTGAGGGATTGAGGGATTATTTAATTTCTCAATTCTTCAATTCCTAAATCCCTGAATTGTAATTTTTTGCCAAAGCTTGTCCCTGTATGTTTTGAACAGGGATTGGTCAAAAAAATTTACTAAGGTACTAATAGGAAAATATATGCTTATAGCAGTTCACCAACCACAATATCTTCCCTGGCTGGGTTATGTTGATAAGATTGATAAGGCAGAAGTATTTGTAATACTGGATAATGTTCAATTCAAAAAAAATGAATGGCAAAATCGTAATAGAGTAAAAACTGCTCAGGGTTGGCAGTGGATCACAGTCCCGGTCTTATATAAGTTTCCAGAAAAAATTAATGAAGTAAGGATTAATAATGATACAAATTGGAACAGAAAACATCTCCAGGCACTTATTACTAACTATTCAAAAGCCCCCTGTTTTGCTAATTACAAAAGTTTTTTTGAAGATATTTTCAGTCGCAGTTGGGATCGCCTTGTCGACATAAACATAGAAATAATCAAATTTTTAATCAGCGCCTTAGAGCTCAAAATCAAACTTGTAATGGCATCTGACTTAAAATTAAGAGAAGAACCAACAGAACGGTTAGTTGATATTTGCAAAACTCTAAATGGTAATAAATACCTGGCAGGAAGGGATGGTATCAAGTATATGAATCTCGAAAAATTCGATAAAGAGGGTATAGAGATTGTCTTTCAAGATTTCAAACATCCAGTGTATAATCAATTATATAAAGATTTTGAACCAGGCATGTCAGCCATTGACTTATTGTTCAATTGCGGGGATAAAAGCCTTGAAATATTAAGGGGGTAAGTAAGCACATAGCGGCAAAGCTGTAACAAAAAGTACACAGTTTACAGTAAGCAGTATGCAAAAGAAATACAAGTTGCCATACTATAATTTTGCTCTATGCTGGTTCAGGCTTGCCCACCAGAATGACATTGTCGGGCTGGTAGCCTGAACCAAAATGTTTTTATTTTACAATTCTCATAATCTGCGTTTATTTGTGTCCAAAAAGAAATTCATGAAAAGAAAACAACGTAATAAATATAATATTGTTGTTGGAATGCCCTCATATAACGAATCAGATACCATTTCTAATGTAACTAAAGTCTTAGGAGAAGGGCTTGAACAGTATTTCCCAAATCAGAAAAGCATTATTGTTAATGTAGATAACAATAGTCCGGATAACACAAGAGAGGCTTTCTTAGATACAAAGACCTTTATAGAAAAGAAATATATTAGCACAGCTCATGGCATTCGCGGTAAGGGTAATAATATTTTAAACCTGTTCAGGTTTGCAAAGACTGTTGATGCTGAAGTCATCATTGTTGTAGATGCTGATCTGAGATCAATAACAAAAGAATGGGTAAAATATCTTGGAAAACCTATCGTGGATGGTTATGACTACGTACTACCACTGTATTCAAGGCACCAGTTTGACGGTACTATTACAAATCATATATGTTATCCAGTCATGTTTGGTATGCTTTCCATGGACATAAGACAGCCGGTAGGAGGAGAGTTTGCGTTTTCTCCAAAGCTCATGAAATATTGGCTGACACAATCATGGACTGAAAGCGCCAGGCAATACGGAATAGACATCTTTATGTCATTAAACGCCGTGCTTGGAGGTTTTAAAATATGCCAGGCCGGCCTGGGGACAAAGGTTCATAAGGCAAGCGCTCCAAAACTGGGTATCATGTTTGAGCAGGTAATCGAGACATTGCTGGCTATACTTGTACAGAATAAGGACGCCTGGATGACCAGGAATAATGGTGGCATTTTTACACCTGATACATTTGGTTTAGACGTTTTGGCAGAACCACAGGAGCTGGATATCGACATCCTCTACCTGAAAGAAAAAGGCCGGATGTCATACAATAAATATCAGACTGACATTAAAGAGCTTTTGGAACCATATGCCTTCTCAAGAATACATGAGATGTTTGAGGTGGAGGTTTTTGACCTGACTATCCTGCTATGGACTCAGGTATTTTATAATCTCCTATACAGATACGATGTGTCAAAGAATGATGAAGAAAGAAGGAAGATTATCAATGCCCTGGAGCCTCTCTATTTTGCAAGAAGCCTCAGCTTTAACTATCACACATGGAAATACAATGTCAAGTATTCAGAAATGGAGATCAGAAAAGAAGCATTAGGGTTCGCATCCCAAAAGTATTATCTATGGGGATTGTATAGCAAAGGAAATAAACTGAAACCAGAAAAAACGAAAAAGACGAGTTGATAGTGTGTAGGGTGGGCGCTCCCATCAGAACAACTACATCCACCTGGGAGCATTCCCAAATTGTTGTACCGGATTGTTTTGGGTTTTTTGGAGTGCAGTGACCGTGTCACTGCCTGCATCGACACGGTCACTGCACTCCATATTTCCCGCCGATATAGGTGTATTGCAACAATTTGGGAATGCACCCATGTTGTTTGAAGTAAACTTAATTGGCAATTGAAAGGTATCATATATATATGTTTAAAAATCTAAAGATCACCACAAAAATCATAACCATATTCACTTTAATAATTGTTACTTCAATAGTAATTATTAGTTATGAAGGGATTCGTATTGCAAGAAAGTCACTGGTAGCTGCCCGCATTGCAGGATTAGAAAGAACTGCCGATCTCAAGGTGGAAAAGATAGAGACTTTTTTGCAAGAACGAATAGGTAATATCAAAACAGTTCAGGATTATTATAATGTTAAAACTAATTTGCCTATAGTAACTCAGTTTGCTGATGACAGAACAAATCCTGCTTACATAGCGGCTAAAAAGATGCTGGATAGTCAGTTGAAGACATTTCAAGATGTTTATGGATATGAAGATGTTATGCTGGTGAGTCCGGAAGGGAGGATTGTATACGTAACTAATGAAACGCATGTGGAGACGGAAATAGACAATCCTCTTCCTGATGATCCCACGGGTAAGTTATTTGAAGAAGGGAGAAAAGGGGTTTATCACTCTGGAATTTATAGAAAAGACATCGAAGGCAATGAATTTGAAATGCTCATCACAGCTCCAGCATACGATTTTAATGGAGGTTTTATCGGGGTTATTGCCTTCGAAATTGATATGGACCTTATTTATGAATTTATTCAGGATACAACGGGGCTTGGTGAGACAGGAGAGACGTTAATTGGTAAAAATATGGGTAATCATGCCTTGTTTTTAAACCCGCTTCGTCACGACCCTGAGGGTGCCTTTCAGAGAAAGGCGATTTATGGAAAGAAGGAAGCGTTTCCCATCCAGGAAGCGACACGAGGTAGGAGCGGGTCTGGTTTATCGGTTGATTATCGCGGTGAAAAAATCATAGCTGCATGGCGATATATTCCTTCCGTAGATTGTGGACTGGTAGCAAAGATTGATACTGCTGAAGCCTTTGCACATATTAATCAATTAAAGAAGGATATATTTTTGATTACCGCTGGCATTCTTGTTTTATCCGTGGTAGCAGTATTTCTGTTTTCCAGAACCATTACGAGACCTGTGAAAATCCTATCCGAAGCATCTCAAAAGATTAGTACGGGCGATTTGTCTGAACAAGTCAAGGTTAAAAGTAAAGACGAAATAGGCATTCTGGCCAGTTCGTTTAACACTATGCGTATACAGCTTGGTATATTAATTAAGAATATTGAAGAGGGAAGGAAAGACTGGGAATCAATGTTTTATTCAGTGAAAGACATAATCGCCCTCTATGATAAAAACAGCAGATTAATCAGGTGCAACAGTGCTTTATTAGAAGGGCTTAATGTCAAATCTAAAGAAATTATCGGGAAGAAATGTTCTGAGATTTTCCATCAAATTAAGAAAGAGGACTTAAGAAAATTTGCAGTAATGGATATGGCTAAAATCTTAAAACCTGTTACAAATGAGATGAAAGTGCTCTGTTTGGGTGGTATCTTTAGTATCTCAAGCTTCCCCCGTTTTGATGATAATGGTGAATTTGCTGGTACTATTCAAATCATGAAGGATATCACAGAGAAGAAGCAGGCTGAAGAGAGTCTCAAGTTACATGCATATCAGCAGGAAGAAATCATTAAAATTGGCAGACGTGCATTGAAAGGCATAGGTATTTCCACACTGTTTGACGAAGTCGTTTCAATCGTTGCCCGGACTCTGGATGTGGAGTTTTGCAAGATTTTGGAACTAATGCCAGACGGTAAGGCTTTTCTGCTACGGGCAGGTGTGGGCTGGAAGGAAGGGTACGTGGGGCATGCGACAGTGGGAACGGGGCGTGATTCGCAGGCCGGCTATACCCTGCTTTCCAATGAGTCGGTGATAGTTGAAGATCTCCGCACGGAGACACGATTCAGCGCCCCGCCGCTGCTTAAGGACCACGGTGCGATTAGCGGCATGAGTGTTATCATTCAAGGCGAGAAACGTCCTTTTGGTGTACTGGGAGTGCATACAACCAGACGGCGCACGTTCTCCAAAGACGACGCCAACTTCATCCAGGCCATTGCCAATGTGCTTGCTGAGTCAATTGAACGCAAGCAGATAGAGATGCAATTCCGTTCTATTTTTGATAATTCAGCGGATGGAATCATTGCCATTAATGAACGGGGAATTATCCGATTATTTAATCTGGCGGCTGAAAAGCTATTTGGCTACACCACTGCCGAGGTCATCGGCCAGAACGTCAAGATACTGATGCCAGAACCCTATCGCAGTGAGCACGACGGCTATCTCAACCGATACATCAGTACAGGCAAGGGTCACATCATCGGCATTGGACCGCGCGAGGTACAGGGTTTGCAACGTGATGGCAACACCTTCTCAATGGAATTAGCGGTCGCCG
Organism: Candidatus Scalindua rubra; assembly: GCA_001723765.1. Classification (GTDB taxonomy): domain Bacteria; phylum Planctomycetota; class Brocadiia; order Brocadiales; family Scalinduaceae; genus Scalindua_B; species Scalindua_B rubra. Next base: position 22,485 of record MAYW01000012.1, on the reverse strand, counting down.
AGATGCGTATGGGTGAGCAGCGCATGTTCATAGGTATTCTGCGAGACATTACAAAACGTAAAGAGATGGAAAAAAATATAATGGAGTCATACAAAATGGCATCTCTCGGGACTCTGACAGCAGGCGTATGCCATGAAGTGTTAAATCCTTTGAATATCATTTCATCTTATGCTCAGTTACTGTTGACTGATACAGAAAAGGGTTCAAAGACAGAAAATGACTTGAAAAAGATTCTGGAGGAAGTTGGCCGTATTGTAAAGATTACAGACAGTTTGTTGGGGTTTTCAAGGAAGGAAGAACTTGAATTTAAAGAGGTTGAAGTAAACAGTTTATTAGAAAAAATAATATCCATCATTGAGCCTGAGATGAAGTTAGAGAATATAAAGTTAATAAGGATATTTGAAGAGGGTTTACCAAGGATTATGGCAAATGATGATGAATTGAGACAGGTATTTCTAAACTTGATAACTAATGCACAGGGTGCCATGCCAGGGGGTGGAAATTTAACAATTATTACACAAAGTATAGAAAAGCAGGGAAAACCCTTTGTAAGTATAAAAGTTAAAGATACAGGCGAAGGTATTTTGGAAGAAAATATTAATAATGTATTTGATCCATTTTTCACTACAAAGAAGGAAGGCAAGGGAACGGGTCTTGGCTTAAGTATATCATATGGAATCATTAAAAACCATGGAGGAAAAATGCGTGTAAATAGTAAAGAAGGGAAGGGGACAACGTTTATAATTGATTTACCGGCTAAGACATAATAAAATATTGATGATTTGCGGTTTAATAAGAAGGCAGTAGCAGGAAAAACAACCTGGTATCTCGCAGACGCTAAGCTCGCAGAGAAAGAATAGGGCATGGATAAAAATAAAAAAAAGATTTTCCTCACACAAAGCCACGGAGGACACAGAGAAGGGCAGATTTAAGAATTCAAGAATTCTAGATTTATCTGAAAGGCATATAGTTATTTGTTATTGGTTTTTTTCGTGCTGATTCGTGTATATTCGTGGCTAATGTCTTTTGACTTTTGTCTTTTAATTTATCTTTTTTTCTCTGCGATCTCTGCGCCTTTGCGAGAGATTATTTTGTTTCTTTTTAATCTGTCCTTATCTGTGTCCAAAATCATTATTTCTTTTCTCTGTGATCTCCGTGCCTTTGTGTGATGTTTGTTTTTTTGCTTTTAACTTTGTTAAACTTGCGATAATATTACCTAAAACAGATTTTGTCACAACAAGGAAAACAGCTCAAAAAAGAAAATCAACAATAGACAATCAAAAATACACAATATACATTTATAAAATGGCTTTGCGAACTTTATACCAGGGAGGGTTAGTTATGAGCAAGATATTAGTTGTGGATGATGAGGTATGGGCATGTGATCCGATTAAAAGATTTCTGGAGAAAAAGGGATACGATGTCATTGTGTCATACAGTGGAGAGGATGCATTAGAAAAGGTAAAAAATCTAAAACCTGACATAATGCTACTTGACATAAGGATGCCTGGAATGGATGGCATGGAGGTATTGAGGCGTGTAAGACAATTTGACGATAAAGTAGGTATTATAATAGTTACTGCCGTAAAGGACGAAGGTATGGCTAAAGATGCCCTTAAGAAGGGTGCTGACGAATATATAACCAAGCCTATTGATCTTAATTCCCTGGAGACAACGGTACTTGTTGACCTTACAATGAAAACCTAACCCACCTACGAGGTGGGATAGTGTTTAATTTTGGGCCTGGCTTTCCTCATATAATGGAGACATTTCTCTCAGCCTTTTGACAATAGGCGGAAGTGTTTCTATAACATATTCAATATTTTCTTCAGAATTGTCTACTCCTAAGCTGAAGAGTATCGAACCTTGGGCTACCGCATCATCTACCCCAATTGCACTCAAGACGTGTGATGACTTCAAGGACCTTGAGGTGCATGCCGAACCTGAAGACACTGCTATTCCTTTCATATCTAAAAACAAAAGTATTGATTCACCCTCAACATATTCTATACTTACATTTATATTGTTGGGTAATCGTTTTTCTGGATGGCCATTTAGATAAATATGATCTATTGAATTCATTAAGCCACTTAATAACCTATCACTTAGAGGTTTTATCGCCCTTTCGCGTGTCTCCATCTCTTTCTTTGCCAATTCAGCAGCCCTTCCCATACCCACTATACCAGGTATATTTTCCGTACCTGCACGACGCCCACCTTCCTGGATACCACCTTCAATGAATGGAACTATTCTTGTTCTCTCTCTCAAGTAAAGTGCACCCACACCGGGTGGACCATAGAATTGGTTGCTAGCCAGGCTTAATGCATCTACCATCATTTTGTTTACGTCTACGGGGATACAACCTGTTGATGCAACAGCATCAACATGAAAAAGTATAGCATGCTCTTTAACTATCTTTCCGATTTCTTCAATCGGTTCAATAGTACCTATTTCATTGTTCGCATGCATAATAGATACGAGGATTGTTTCAGATGTAATTGCCTTGGCAACCTCATCAGGGTCTATCATACCGTATTTATCAACGAGTATATGGGTAACCTTAAAACCCATCTTTTCAAGTCTTTTCAATGGATTAAGCACAGAAAAATGTTCTATCTCAGACGTAATAACGTGTTTGCCTTTTTTCTGGTTTGCCATTGCAAGACCCTTAATGGCAAAATTGTTTGCTTCACTTCCACTTGATGTAAAGATTATTTCGTTGGCTTTTGCCCCTATAAGTGACGACACTTCGTTCCTGGCAGTTTTCACTATTTTATTTGTAGTTTGTCCAAAATGATGTAGATTTGATGGATTACCGTAACAGTTCTTTATAGAATCAACCATTGCTTCTATGACAGATGGGTGAATTGGTGTACAAGAAGCATGATCAAGATAAATTTTCTCCAATTTACTTACTCCCCTACTCGTTCCCAAGCGAAGCTTGGGAACGAGCAATTTGGTGTCTTGGTGTTCACCTGCAATAACCTTCCAACTTTTCTAACTTTGCATACTCCAGAACCAATTTTTTCATACCAACGTTATTAAAATCAACAAATGCTATATCTAAAGATGGAATAATCTTGACAACCCTCCCACGGCCAAAAAATTCATGATTTACAATATCACCCGGAACCAAATTACTACTATCCGGATATACTTTGTGCTGAAAATCTTGTTTTGTATCATTTCTTTTCTCTTCATTAACATAACATTGATAATCTTCTGAATGCAAAGATTCTTTATTACTTTTTGTATATCCGGCTTGAAGTTCATATATATAAGAAATATAGTCTGTTTTATCAATCTTCTCTATTAAATCTTCGGGAATTTCACCTAGAAATCTGGAAGGAATACATGGGGATCGTTGACCAAATTTTGTCCTGTATCTATTATGGATTAGGAACAAATCCCTTTGTGCCCTCGTAATACCCACATAGCATAAACGGCGCTCTTCTTCAATCTCATCATCTGAATCTTTTGATTGCGAATGCGGTAACAATCCTTCTTCAAGCCCCGTAATAAATACGACTGGAAACTCCAGTCCTTTTGCAGAATGCAAGGTTATAAGGGTAACTGTATCTGTATTATCGTCCCATTTGTCAACGTCTGAAATTAATGACACCTCTTCTAAAAAACCCTGTAGTGAACCATCCGGGTTTGAGATATCATATTCACTAGCCGCATTTACCAATTCCTCAATATTTTCCAATCTCTCTATACTTTCACGTTCGTAAGATTGTTCTAAGTAATCTCTATATCCGATCTTATCGATTACGTGTTTCACAAAATCCATTACCGGGTAAGTTGTAAACTTACATAGTTTGGAAAAAATATCCCAAAAATCCTTCACTGCCCTGGCACCCTTTGCCTTGATATCTGGTATTTCTTGGACTCGGGACATCGCCTCTAAAAGGCTTAGCTTGTGAACATATGCCCATTCTTTTAGTCGTTTTATAGTTGTTGCTCCAATACCTCTCGGCGGAACGTTTACAATCCTTTCAAAAGATAAATCGTCATCTGGATTAGCGCAGAGTTTAAGATAAGAAATGATATCTTTTATTTCTTTTCTTTTGAAGAATTCGACACTGCCCACAATTGAGTAAGGTATTCCTTTCTGTAGAAAACAAGTTTCTAATACACGTGACTGTGCATTTGTGCGGTAAAATATAGCCATATCAGAATATTTGTTTCCATTCTTAACAAATTCAGAAATATATGCAGCGATTTCGCTTGACTCGATATTCTCATCCTCGCAGTGAATTACCCTGACCCTGCTTCCTTCGTCATTCTGCGTCCAGAGGGACTTCGGTTTCCTTGATTTGTTATTTTTGATCACCTCTGAAGCGACGCAAAGAATCATTTTCGTAGAGCGATAGTTTTGTTCAAGCCGAACAATCTTTGCATCTGGATAATCATTTTCGAAATTGAGTATGTTCTGTATGTTGGCTCCACGCCATCCATAGATAGATTGATCGGGATCTCCGGTAGCACAAATATTTTTATACCTTTGTGCCAATAGTTGAGTAATTACGTACTGTGCATGATTTGTATCCTGATACTCATCAATGAGAATATACTTAAACTTATTTTGATATTTTTCCAACACCTGAGGAAAACTTTTAAACAAATGCACAATCTTGAAAAGTAAATCATCAAAGTCCAGCGCATTATTTGCTTCAAGAAATTTCTGATACTTTGTATATACACTTGAAACAACATTATTGTAATAACCCGATTTATATTTAGAAAACTCCTCTACAGACAATAATTCATTCTTTGCGTTACTTATTGTTGCGGCTATTGAACCCGGTTGCCAATTTATTGTATCCAGATTTAGTTCATTCATCACAGTCTTTATACAATTAACCTGATCTCCAGTATCGTATATGCTAAAGTTCCTGGAATAACCCAATTGTTCAATCTCATTTCGCAGGATTCTTGCACACATGGCGTGAAATGTTGAGACCCACATACCTTTTCGAATTAGAAATTCACTTAACCTTTCCTTCATTTCATTAGCGGCTTTATTAGTGAAAGTTATGGCTAAGATATTTATTGGATCGATCTCCTTTTCAACAAGATATCCTATCCTGCGTGTGATTACCCTTGTTTTGCCACTGCCGGCTCCTGCAATCACGAGTAAAGTACCATCTGTATGTGTAATCGCTTCCTTTTGAGATTCAGTTACATTGTCTAATATATTCATATTCTAATTTTACTTTCTTTAAGATTTAAATCAGCAGCTAGTTTAAAAGGCGGGTGATTTTTGTTGTTAGAGCGTCCTTTCATAAGCACCACATCTATCTTTAAGTGGACAAGTTAGATTTTCATCTTTATCAAACCATGACTTTGCAATGCATATTCCATCACTGAAGCTCAAATTTAGAGAGTATGAAACTCTTCTCATGTAAACCCTACCTTTATATATACCGCACATTATTTCTCTATCATTTGGCTCCAATACACTAAGAAAAAACTCAAAGAATTTATCAATAAGTAATACTGTGTTTTTATGGAAAAAATTTAGCTTTCCTACAATATCTTTTATTACATGCGCTTTAGATTGTGATCCAAGGCCTGGATGCATGTAAAAAATTTTTCCCGTTTTATTGTCGGTATGACATGACCCTAAACCTCCATGTGCTATTTCAGTTCTTAAAGTTCTTAATTCACCAAACCATCTTGAATATGACTCAGACAGACTCTCTTTCAATTTATCTGGAAATTCTTCCCCGTATTGGTCTTTTACGGCTTTTTTAAAGAATTTCTCAGTTGATTTTTTTTGAACATCCGTCTTTTGATCTTTATAAATATAGAACACTGTGTATCTGAGGCAATCAAGGGCTGCATATAATTCGCATATCAGAACTTCACATAAAGCAGCATATTCTTTATGTCTAATAGCAGGTGTGTATCCTGTTTCCTCTATTTCTTTAATGTCACTTTCAAGGTCTGGTGCCAAACGATTTAATAGGTTAGATAACACTATGAATTTTTGTAGATGATCATCACAAGATTTTACGTAGTACTTAACTTTCCTGTTATCAGGAAATGGTGCACCACAGAATTTTTCGAACTTATTCAAATTGTTCCAATGATCAGGTGCAAAATATATATGAAACGCATCATCCATAATCTAGCTCTGACACCAAGTTCCATTTCCTGTGTGACGTAAAATACCAACTACATATCGGGGCACCACTAACAATACAACTACCAAACAACGTCATGCAATGTTATATACACTCAACTGCAAACTATTGGTAGCTGACATCCCTACCGATATTCACTAAAAAAGTCGTAATTAACATCATAATCTGTTTTAGGTTTTAGTCCTAATTGTAAAGTTTCAAACATTTCAACTAATTTTTCGCTATCAACAATTTCTATAGGAGTAGCACCATCTCGTCTGGCTTCTTTTTTTGCTTCTGTTGTAAAACTACCTGTTGTAAGAATTATCCCTTTATCCGCTCTGCCCTCCATTGCACCTCTAAAATCACGAACATGAGATGGAGTAACTGACCCTTGATAACGTTTACATTGAAACATGACTTTGAAGCTTACAAAAGGATTAACCTGAAGTATTCCATATCCGTCAATTCCACCATCGCCAGATTTTCCTGTAACTGTAACTTGTAGAAAACCAGATTCTCGTAGAATACGTTGACAGATACGTTCAAAGCCATTGGGAGGAAGCGATTTTAAAATGTTCAATAATTCTGTCTTGTAATCAACAAATTCAATAGTTTCTTCTTCAATTTGATTTGAAACTTCTTGACATGCTTCTTGACCTCCTTCTTCTCTTATCTTAAATTGGCTTTGTATTTCTTTGAAATAATTTAATACATCTTTATAAGTTAGTGTGGCTTCGATACCCTTTTCAGTTAAACTCCATACCCCACGCTGTGACGAATCCATAAGTCCTGATTTAACCAAATAAAGTCGTGCCCAAGCTACTTGATTTCTAACCCTGGATGAACCACTTTTTATAGTTTCTTCTTGCTCTTTTTCTGAGATGTTTAGCTTTTCAATTACAAGATCTATTACTTCTGCTGGTCTACCTGAACCTCCCAATTCTTTCAGAACTTCAATGGCTGGGATAAAGAATCTTAAGAATTGTGGTCCCTTTGATTTCTTCATGATTTCCTTTGTGTTAATTCATGAATATTTGACAGCTAACAGATAGCGTCAGCACGAACGGTAGTGAGTACGATACACGCTGATGTTATCTTTTTGAAATTTCGATTAATTTTTTGTTTATTTCTTGGATATTCCTGACAACATTTAAGATTGTGTTAAGAGAGCTGAGGAAAAAGCCAAAAACAAAAGCGCTAAATGCGCCTTGCTTGGTTAGAACTAAAAATTCTTTTATATATTTTTTATCCTGATGGGCTAAACCACCATAAAAGAGAATATTAAAAAGTTCATCGTTTGAATATTTTTCATTTCTCCTTGGCTTTTTAATTAATGTCATTGAGATTAGATGGGTTTTCCATTTTTGCCTTTGCTCGGCAAATGCCTCAGATAACTCTTTAGGAACTTCATCTTTTTCATATATTTTTGATAGGCAGCGAATGGAAAATTCATCGCTATCTTGAATTAAAAGCCGTAGATTTAGGACAAAGGCATCCACGTCATCTGGTGAAACGCCATCAACCGCTATCCAATCAAGATTCATTATCTTATTATGCTGAATCTTATAGCGAGGGTGTGCCATTCTTTTTGTTAATCGACAATTATCAAGGCGATTAACTTTTTCATTAAATAGGATAAGGGGGATAATATCCATTTTTTATTAAAGATAACGTAGAATTTACCGACCATTATCTGAAGGAATATAGATGTTATAAAAACATAAAACTCTGCTATCAAAAGCTCCACTCAGAAAAGTAGCTTGTGGTCGGGTTTGGTGCACTGACTAGTTCGAAAATAATTTTTTTTATCCTTCGCTGGACTTTACAAGAAGTTCCTTCAAAATTTCATTATGTTTTTTGATGTCATTTTTGGTTAATCTGATTCTATAACGTCCGTTCCTGCTATCATAATCCATTAAATCTAAACCTGTTTCAGTAATTTTTTCTTCTAACTCGTCAGATTTCTTCAATCTAACTTCAAGACGTAAGAAAGACTTTTTAGGTCGGAAAATAGCAAAATTATTTGATTGACCGTTATGAGTCAATCCAATATAAAATTTGTTGTAGTTCAATTCGAAGGCCGGATTAAACTCTTTAATAATTTCCAACATATCATCTGCAAGTCCAACAGTAGCTTTAGACCCTCTCTTTTCCCAATACGATCTATCTGTTTTTTCTTGTTCCTCTTCTTCATCAACAAGACCTAATGTCATCTGGTCTAAAACTGTTGTAGAAACTAGAGATACTTGATCGCTAACTTGAATAGCATTAAGTTGAATAGCCATGAGAGGGATAAAACCGTTGAATAAACTGATGACATTGAGAAAACGGCTTGTTATATCCTCAGCGACAATTACTGCTGTGTGGTCATATTGAGGATACCTCTTTCTTTCTATATCCCAATATTCAATTGTTCTAATGATATGCCCCTCATCTGTTTTTCCAAGTTGAATTTCAACTTCAAATCGACGACTTGAATCAGGGTCTTGTAGCAACAAGTCTAACCGACCAGCACGAGGTTGAATTCTTTCTTTATCCTTCAAAATCAGATCACCCAATCCAAGAATTGATGGATCATCTGCGATTCTCTCCTGAACCCATTTTTCATTAAATTCAGCATGATTCTTCATAGAGATTCTTCGGAATTTGACGTAATCCATATTATCACCTCAAAAATATTATACATGCATAATATTACTTTTATATTATTTTAATCTTATTTCTATTTCTTTTGTGCAATTAAGCTTGCCACTGATTTTCTATCTGATATTTCTTTTGAAAACTTTGTTATGCTTTTTGTTTTTGCGTTTTAATAACTTCAACCATTGCTCTCAACGCCTTATTCACAGAAGAGGATGTTTTAAATACTTTGGCAACATCCGGCTCTAGCAAAACAATATTTGTACCTTCCTTATATCTTTTTACATATTTACCTCTAACACCTTTACTAAAATCATATTCCTTTCTCATTATTTATGTTTCTTTTTATTTATCTCTGCCTTTCTTTTATCCCATTCAAATAATAACGGCACACTGAAATTCCTTATTTAATTATAAAGCTTCCTTTAATGTGACCCTTAGACTTTCTAATAACTCTTGCTTTGCGGCTTCTTGACAATTAACTCCAGGAACTTCTTCTATCCAACCAATCCACCAATCCCCTTCTTGTTTTATCACAGCAGTAAATTTATTTTTCATAAGCCGCCTCTATTAAAATGAAATTGTTATACTTCTTATTCGAATGTGTATACTGGAACCTCAATTAATTTTATGGGTTTAAACTGCCCTTTTTAATATTTTTCTTGAACTGATTGAATCATCATACATTTTTTACTATTCTGTAAGATTTAGCATCTTTTGCAATATAAACACAAATACTTAACATTATTTTGTCTCAATATAAATACGCTAACAGTCTCAATCTTGCAAAGCTGAGCTTAGCTCTGCAGATCGGTTCCAAATGTTTTTTATTTTCTTATGGCCCACTTTGCCCAATCTGGACATTCTCTTTTAATAAACTCATTCATTTCCACTAAATCCTTCTTTCGTTTGCATTTCTTTTTCCATTCATCCAAAAGATAACTAAAACATTCAGGAGGAATATCAGTAGCCCATTCTTTAAATTCTGATTGAGATTCTTTGTCATACTCATATATTCCCTTTAATACTCCCATACAATACTGCTTAGCTTGTTCTGCCATTTTTAGGTTATGGTATTTACTAACTTCATTATTAAAGGGTTCTAGTTCTTCCTCGATCATTTGCACTGCCATTTCATCAGGTGAAGAATAACCATTCGTACTTGGTCCTGATCGATCCCATAATTCATGAACATCAATGTTATCTAAAACCATAAAAACATTTTCAGCAATTTCATTTCTATCAATATCGGATAATATTTTTTCGGCTTCTATTAAAATATCTTTTTTCAATTTAGGATAGTTATTCCATAGTTTCTTTAAAACCATTAAAGCATCGTTTGGAGATAATTTGTCAATATTCTTAATCATTTTTTAAACTATACAATCTTCTTCATCAAACTCAATAGTTGCATTAGGAGCAAAATTCTTATTCTTTAATTTATCTTCCACAATTTTGGTATTTGGATAACATGTATTAACCAAACTGGCAAAAATTTTTATCATCCCATGAATTGTTGGCCTTTTTATTGCCCTTTCATTTAAAAAAAATTTTTTTCTCCTTCATAAAGTCTTAGAACCAGTGAGGACACCTCATAAAAATCATCTTCAAAGTAGATTTTGATTCCCTTGAGTTCTTTTAATCTTACAATTTTTCGTTTATATTTTTGCTTACTCATTTTTTATTAGAAAACGTTTAAATTCACAATGCTAACGATTATGACAACTGGCAAGGTTGAGCTTATCGGAAGCCTTGTCCGTCTTAAGAACTTTATTAGCCAAATATTCTTCCATTGTTTCAAATAATGTTAATTGGACTGGTTGCTCAGGTAATTTATAAATAATCTACAAAATTTTTCACTCCAATTTTACCAAAATCTTCTTCTGAAAGAATTTCACAGATTTTTCCATCCTCTATTTTTACAAATATTTTATGTCTACTCTGGTCCTCGGTTTTAATATACTCCATACCTTTCCATCCTTTTGTATGCTTTGAACATACATTACAAATAAAATCAGTTCTAATCCAGGTATTATCATATTCATCTTCTATTTCCTCAAGAACATCTCCTATTCGATAATGTGTTAGTGCTCGAACGCGATAATCCTGCCATTTAATCTGAACTTCAGTGTTCTTACTTAATTCTTTCTTTATCGGACACAAAAGATCCGCATATATAGAGTTGAACATTCCCATTGTTATTCTTTCCCAGGCTGAAACTTATTTTTCTATTCCCTTGGGTGCAGGTTAATTGGTTCGATGAGAATTATAAATAATTTTCCGAAATACTTCATTCAAATCCGAGTATCCCGGGAGTTTTGATTTAGCAGGTTTATTATTTTTTAATCTTTCAAGTTCATTTTCAATAAAATCACTAATTGCAGGGATTCTTTGGGCATAATCCAGTTCTTCACCGGACTTTTTGCGATTCAATAATTTAATTATTTCCTTTTGTAATATTTTATCATTTAGTGTCTTTTCTAAGAGTATTTCAAATTCCATTGGTACCGGTTGGTTGATCTTTTCTATCCACCTGCAGGCAAATATTGGCCTTAATACATAAAAATATTTCTTAATCCAAACCTCTTCTCCTCTAAGGTAATCCCTGAAATTCCCATTCGCCATATGAAGATAATGGTAATAACAATTTTGTGATGAATAATATCCTGGTATTAATTTTATTAACAATTTTGAATATTCTTTAATATTTTTATAAACAATTGGAGATTGTAACCATTCAAGCAATGGTGGGTTAGATTTTCTAAGTAGTTTCAAAGCCTTTCGAATATCCCAACCGTTTATATCGAGAAGTTTATCTATTGGTTGTTCTATAACATCTCGTTGTTCCTCTACACTCAAGTACCAATTTATATCATGACAATAAATAAACCTCACATCATGATCACTATCTTTTGATTCAAAGCCCCATGCCCGGCTTCCTGATTCACAAGCCCAAATTATTTTGACGTTATTATGTTTTTCAATATTCGTTAGTTCCTTAAGTATTCTTTCTTTCATATAATTTTAATTCATTAGATTCTTTGTCTCAATATCTTCTTGTATGCCAATGGCTTGTTAACTGCTTTTATTCGTTTGGTCAAATTCCAAACGTCCGGCTTCCTGATAAAGTTCTGCCAGAGCCTTTTCCGCTTGTTCATATACTTTACGAAGTTTACTTTCTTTTCTTATAATTGGATGGCACCCCAGGAATTGATAAATGTAATCAACCGCAACCCCAGTTCGATCCATGAGTTCAAAGTAATGACCATCATTTATTTTTTGTATATCATTTTGAGGTACTAAAACCGGTTTCCCATTTTCCGTTTCTTCTTTAAGGACTGGCTTTTGAAATGCTTTTATGAAAAAACGAATATCTTCACGTAGTTCATCTACTGTTTCAACCGCAGATTCTGACCAGCTTTCTATAATTCCATCGTCCGAGTAATAAACTTCGTGAATATGGTATGTATTTGTATCAGTTTCTTTATGATATTTTTCAATTACTCTATAATTCCAATGAGACATAATAAGTATCCTGGAAATAGTATTATCTCTGTTACCAGCCTGCTCATGTCGTTCTAGCGGGCAAGCTTCAACCAGCATTAAGCATCATGAACCTTCCTCACATTACCCTGGATTATTCTATCCTTATTGAGGCAACTGTAACATGATTTTTTCCTTCAATTTCTTGAATGTTTGCGTTGGCAATTTGTATGTTTACATCGGGATACAGTTTATCTTTTTGTTGAATAAGTAATCTACAAAATCTTTCACTCCGATTTTACTAAAATCTTCTTCTGAAAGAATTTCACAGATTTTTCCATCCTCTATTTTTACAAATATTTTATGTCTACTCTGGTCCTCAGTTTTAATATACTCCATAACTTTCCATCCTTTTGTATGCTTTGAACATACATTACATATAAAACCAGTTCTAATCCAAGTATTATCATATTCATCTTCTATTTCCTCAAGAACATCTCCTCTTCGGTAATGTTTAAGTGTCCGAACTCGATAATCCTGCCATTTAATCTGAATCTCAGTATCCTTACTTAATTTTTTCATTGTTGGACATAAAAGATCTGCATATATAGAGTTGAACATTCCCATTGTTATTTTTCCCCTGGGCTAATATTACTTTTATATATTATTGCAAAAAGTGTATTTATTATTTTACTGTTAATGGGTTTTACTCGTGTTCGTCCTATCTTGTTAATATTTTTTCATCTAACCTTTTAATTCGGTTCAGTACTTACGGTTGTTAGATTTTGACCGTTTTAAGTTTTAAATGTTTTTCAAGCGGTTCAAAATCTTTATCATCGTGCAATAAAGAAAAATTGTAATGAATACAAAAGGTTCCAATAATAACATCTATAGTCTTACGAACTATTAACCCTTTTTTTCTAAGAAGCCTATAGTTTATTGCGCTCTTGATTGCCAACTCTTGTCCAACCATATCCACAAGTGGGAAATTTAAGAGCAGTTTTTTAGCTATTCTGAAGTCTTTATCATTTTTAAACCCCTGTAAAACTTCTGTCAAAATAAGGTCTCCCAATAAGAAAGAATGCACAGAAGCTCCTGAAGAAGAACTACTACCTGATTGCTGATACAGCACGAAAGCATGACGTTGATTATGCTGCCTTCTATGATAGACTAATTAAAAGAGGGTTGCAGCATAATCAGGCAATGTGCGCACTGGCTAGAAAGTCTGCTGCCAGGAATTATGCCCTGATGAAGAGGATGCATGACGCAAAGGATAATCTTACCCACAAAGTTGATATACGTTACAAATTTAAAGATCTAAAAGGTAAGGTAATAGATTCTAAATATGCACGAGAAATTATCCGTGAGAAATTTCCAGGCAAGAAGAGTTTACAAAAGGAGAGGACACCCCTTCAATTAATTTTGCAGAGCTAAGCTCTGTATTATCGAGGCAGTCTTTAAACTCCTCAAAAGTGAAGGCTGGTATCCTCCCTAAATTAACAGTAATTAATAATATTCTAGCTGAAGATATTTTTCAAGGAAAGAATTAAATTGCTAATTTTTTGGGGATATCCTCTTGTTATGTTGATGTCTTTCAAAGAACAAATATAATTGTGGATAACTATTTTAAATATTTTTTTTTTTAAAGTTCTTGACTGGTCTTAGGAAATATTTAAGGCATGTTTAATAAAAAGATTTTTAATTATTCCCTGTCAGATTAACAAGCCTCGTCCTTATATTAAAGAAAAATAGAAAAGGTCACACAGAAAGGATAAGCAAACTATGATCAATTGCTTTGTACAAAGTAATGATTAAGCGAATAGATGAAAAGGATTCAAATAAAATAAAAAGGGAAATGTTCTTGACTGTGGTTTACGACGTTTAGTTAAGTTATAAAATATTTGTTTAATAACTACTTTTTCGCTGTCTTCTTAGCTGTTGGTTTCTTTGCTATTGCATTCTTTGCTGGAGCTGTTGTTTTTGTTGCTTCAAGCTTTTTATCAATCTTTTCTGACAGTTCTTTTGTGCCTTTTTGTATAGTTCCTGATATTTCTTGTCCAGAGGCTGAAAGTTGTTTTTTTAAACTTTCTATTTCATTGAGAAGGTTATTATAATTAGATTCAAGGTTTCTCAATCCACTAATATCACTACTTATTTTATTATAACGGATATCAAGATCATCCTTTATCTCCTGAAACTGCTTTGAAATCGTTTCATTAATTTTATCAACCACAACAGTTTGAAAATACTGTTCCAACACTGCACTCATTTTACCACCTGCCTTTCTTAAAAATGGTTAAATAATTTAAGTTTTTATGGGTATAATATTTAGCTTTGGTATTTTTAGAGAAACTATATATAGTATTTAGGGTTATTTATCAAGCTTTTTTCAGAATTCATCGGGCATCTTGCTAATTTCTTCAGCTGTAAAGACAGGTCCATCCTTACAAACATAAGTACAACCAATATTACATCTACCGCATTTCCCCAGTCCACATTTCATCCTATTCTCAAGAGTGGTATATACTTTTTCTTGTTTGAAACCGAGTTTCTCCAACACAGGCAATGTAAACTTAATCATTATGGGAGGGCCGCATACTATAGCAATTGTATTGTCGCTGCTTGGGGCTGTCTGCTCCACAACGGTTGGAACAAAACCCACCTTACCAGTCCAATCTGGCGTTTCTCCTCCAGGGTCAACTGTGGTAACCAGATTAACGTAATCTCTTGCATCCCATTCCTTGAGTTCATGTTTGTATACAAGGTCAGCAACGGTTTTTGCTCCGTAGACGATCGTAAAATCTTTATATTTATCACGAAGATCAAGGCAATTCCAAATAACACATCTTAAAGGCGGTAACGCAATACCTCCTGCAATAAATACAAGGTTCTTACCTTCCCATTCTTCTAAGGGAAATATATTTCCGTATGGTCCCCTGAATCCAATAGCATCCCCAACATTGAGTTCTCTTAAGGCATTAGTTACCCTTCCAGCCTGCCTGAAGGTACATTCAATGTAATCCTTTCTCGTGGGTGATGAAGCAATGCAAAAAGTGGATTCACCATAACCAAATGCAGAATACAAGGCAAATTGTCCTGCCCGGAATTGGAATTTTTTGGCCTCTTCTTCATCTTGAAAATTAAGTCTGAGTGTTCTCACACCCGGGGCCTCGTCTATCATATCACTAATATTCATAAGATATGGTCTATATATATTTTCCATATTTATTCCTTAATGTTAAAGCATATTTCTTTAGTATCAATAAATTATAGGATTTTCAAGGCGTCTAGCTATTTTCGGACGCAATTATTTCAAGCATTTCAGAGATATTCATATCTGCAGGGCAAACGCGTGAACATCTTCCACAGCCGACACAGAGAATATTGTCAAACATTTCTACATAATACTTAAACTTATGCATAATCCTCTGGCGCCATCGTTGGTCTTTTGTGGATCTTGGATTGTGTCCGGATGTATGCACCGTAAACATCTTGAATTGACATCCATCCCAATTCTTAACTCTATCTCCTTTTGACATCGTACACTCGTCAACAATATCAAAGCAATGGCATGTAGGACATACAAATGTGCATGCCCCACAACTTATACATTTCATAGAAAACTCAGCCCATACTTTGTGTACAAAATTTTTATCAAGCCATGGCTTTACTTTTTCAATGTCAAATTTCTTTTCAACTGTAGCTACTTGTCGATCTAGTGTCTCGGTTGAAGGATTGCCGGTATTGGAAAGAATCGTTTCTAATCCTTTTATCAGATCTTCACCCTTTTCTGTTATTGTTTCAACCAGATACTCATTGTCAGAAACCTTGGTAAGTAATACGTCGCTGCCTTGCTTCGCATCAGGAGCCAAACCCACTGATGTACAAAAGCAGTACGCATCACGCTTATCACATGCAATAGTCATTATCGCAGTGGCTTCCCTTCTCTGGACCCAGAATTTATCGCTACAGTCCCAATTAAAGACCTTATCCATAACAGGCAAACTGGCGGCATCACACGGTCTCGAACCGAAGATAGCCGTTTTGATGGCAAAACCCTCAGGCTCTTCAATATTAACCTTATTTTTATCAATTCTATAAGATAATATCTTTTCCGTCTTTGGAAGAAAATATTCCTTTATGGAATTATTGGTAATAACATGGTCAAGAGAAATCTCATCTGCACTCTGAACCTCATCAAGCAAGATAAGATTATTGTTCTTCTTAGGAGCAATAGTCTTATAACCCTGATCCTTCAAACCCGTTATTAAAGAATCAATTTTTTCTCTCTTTAAGATTTTTTCCACAATGAAATTCCCAAAATTTTATTTGATAAAATCCTGATTGTCATCTTCCTTATACGTGGCCATAGCGAGTTCGTCGTCTATATTGTAACCCGCCCTGTATTTAAAATTCTTTTCCGTCTCCTTGGCGAGTTTTTTGTTCAGGAGGTTAAGTGGAATGTCTGCCGGACATACCCTTTGGCATTCTTCACAGTTTATGCATCTACCCGCTAGATGATATGCCCTTGTAACGTTCCATGAGAGGTTACCACGTGGATGTGCGCTTGAATCTATCCATTGAGGTTGGTTTTTATCAACAATACATCTATCACAAAGGCAGAGAGGACAAATACTGCTACAGGCATAACACTTGATACATTTTGTAAATTGTTTCTGCCAGAATTCCCATTTTTCCTTTTCTGACAATTTCTCATATTCTTCTAGTTCAGCATATCTATCGTTAAAGGAGATTTCCTTGTTTTCAATCTTATCCCCAATCAATTCATCGTATATCCTGGGAGTGTTGACATCACATGTCTTACATTTGGTTGCCAGCGGTTCTCCTACTCCATTACATGTGACACCAAGGATATACACGTCTTCACGTTTAATTTGACTCTCCTTAATGAGAACGATAATAGTCTTTGCGTCACATCCCTTTACCACAATCGCAGGCTTTCCGAGTTTTCTTGATTCTGTCCTCTTAAGGTATGTTGTAAGATTATAAACACAATACTTATTCCAAATTAGTTTATTCACATCTTCAGGTTTGGTAATAAATACAGGTCTTGTTCTTTCTGGTGTACTGCCTTCACCATATCCGTAGATAACGTTTACGGTGTTACTCCTGAGAAGTTCTTCTGCCTTTTTTCTTAAAGCCTCAATCATTTAAGTTAGCTCCCTTTACTCGCTAATTTATGGAGTTTTGCTTCGCAAAACAAAAAAATTTATAAAATCTAATGTAACTATTCGCTTCCCCTGTCATTCTGAGAGAGTCCTTCGGCATTGTCATCCTAAGCGGAGCGAAGGATCTTGCTTTTAATACCTCAGGATATACTCCGCGAACGAAGAATCTAAGCTTTCAAACTTATCTTAAGGACGACAACAAGTTCAAGGATAAACTCCGTGACTGAATCTTTTGTTTTTAAGCAAATAGATGTTTCCCAAAACCGCACCGGTTGCTATAAAGAGATTTTTCGGTCCCTTCCTATCGTCAGGACAGGCGTAACCTCCCTCAGAATGACATGTTGCTCTACGGTATTATAGAGTTCAACTTGTCGCAGAAATTTCACTAGAAATCATAGGTCCCATTGTACTGATCTTATGATACCCTTCGAAAGGACCTAATGCTCTCACAGTATCAATCACGCCGTTTATTGTTTCTACCCATTTTCCACCTTCAGCGGCAGATATCCATGAGAATTGTATTCGTTCTGGATTAATACCGCAGAAATCAAGCAGCGGTTTAAAAACATTCCATCTGCGCCTGGCGTGATAATTGCCCGAATTATAATGGCAATCTCCTGGATGGCATCCTGAGACTAATATTCCATCAGCCCCTCGTTCAAATGCCTTTATTAAAAATAATGGATCTATTCCACCGGTGCATGGAAGTTTGATTACGCGAACATTTGCCTGGTATTGATTCCTGCCTGTTCCCGCAAGGTCTGCACCCGCATAGGTACACCAATTACAAAGAAACGCAACTATTTTAGGTTCAAATTTAGTTTCTTCTGACATTGTATTAGTTAATTGTTTAGTTTTTTAATAAACTTTTCTGCCGACTTTAGGGCATCTTTAAGCACATTCACATCTTCAAGCAAACCCCTGTAATAGCCAGCTATATGTAAGAGCTTATATAACTTCTCAAATTGCCTAACCAAATTGCCGTTATGTATTAAAAGATGTTTTTTTATTGCTTTTCTGTAACCATCAACGGATTTTGGCAAGTCTTTTTCATCAATCCCTTTTTTCAATAAATAATCATCTATAGCCCTTAGAATTGCAAGGTAAGCAGTACTGCAAGCCTCTTGAACAGGTTTGATGTCTGTATATGTATCATCTTCTATAGGAACCGTTCTTAAGATTCCCTTTGCATTCCTTAAATATCTTGTAGCAGTGATCTTACCCATTTACAAATTCTCGCAATTCGCCAATTAGTTTCTATTGCTGAAAACTGAAATGCCTAAAAGATGTCATTCTGAACTTGTTTCAGAATCTATATATATCAATGTGTTAGGAGACCCTGAATCAAGTTCAGGGTGACAATATAGTCTTTCCGCAACAGAAACTAATTAAACTGTAATGCATTAATCTCTGCATATATTTGTTCGTCGTTAAAGCCCGATAACTCTATACTCTTTGACCTGCATGTTGCCGCGCACAAACCGCACCCCTGGCAAAGACCCTCATTTACTCTGGCAACTGTCTTTATCACACTGCCATCGCGGGCCTTAATATCTTCTTGCTCAATCGCACTGTATGGGCATACCTTTTGACAGTAAAAACATCCAATGCATGTTGAAAATACAGGTGGAAGTTGTCTATCTACTTTGGCAACTACAGGTTCTCGTTCCAGCTCATCAGACGAAAGTAAGGCAAGGACTTTACTTGCAGCGCCACCTGCCTGTGCCACTGTCTCTGGAATATCTTTAGGCCCTTGACATGTCCCTGCAAGAAAAATTCCAGCGCTGCTGCTTTCTACAGGCTTTAATTTTGGATGTATTTCTGAGAAGAACTTATCTTTATCATACTGTATACTCAACTTTCGTGCAGTATCTTCAGCATCCTCCTGCGCCGTCATTGCAGAAGCTAGCACTACCATGTCAGCATCTATCTCAACCACTGAACCAGTTAAGGTATCTGCACCCAGGACTACCAGTTTATCACCTTTTTGATAAATCCTTGATACACGGCCTCTGAGATACGTAGCGCCTTCTTCCTCTATCGCCCTTTGCGCGAATTCTTCATAAGTCTTCCCGGCACATCTAATATCAATATAAAAGACAAATGCATGACCATGATGTACTTTATGTTTATACAACATGGTATGCTTGGCCGTATACATACAACACGTCTTTGAACAATACGAAAAACCTTTTGACGGATCTCTGGAACCCACACATTGAATAAATACAACAATTTCCGGTTCCTTACCGTCAGAAGGTCTTTTAATTAATCCTCCAGTTGGTCCAGATGCGCTTGCAAGACGTTCAAATTGCAAACCCGTTATTACGTCTTTATATTTCCCGGCGCCATATTCACCATAAAGGTTATTCTTAAGTTCCTGATAACCTGTAGCAACAACTATGGCTCCAACTTTTTCTTCTACGATCTCATCTACCTGGGAATAGTCAATTGCCTTAACGGGCGCTATCGGACATATATCAATACATTTCCTGCATACCTTGGATTCATTTGGTGGAATGTTCTTCCTTCGCGCGTCTTTGAATAGTATACAGTTTTTCCTATCGATTACGGGTTTACTCGGTATTGCCTGTGGAAACGGAATATAGATGGCAGTTCTATTTCCAAGCCCCATATCAAATTCACCCTTTATCTTTTTACAGGGGCACACCTGCCAGCAGGAACTACATCCCGTACACAAATCCAGATCAACAGACCTTGCCTTTTTTCGTATCTTGACGTTAAAATTGCCTATATAGCCCTCAACAGCTTCTATCTCAGACCATGTATACATCTTTATGTTTTCATGTTGTGCAACTTCAACCATTTTTGGTGTCATGATACACTGTGAACAGTCGAGGGTAGGGAAAGTTTCGGATAATTGAGCCATATGACCGCCAATTGACGCCTCTCTCTCAACTAGTATAACTTCATTTCCGCCATCAGCTATATCTAACGCTGCCTGTATTCCTGCAATACCACCTCCGATAACGAGAGCACGTTTTGTTACGTGAACCTTTATTGGATTTAGTGATTTATCCTTTCTGACCTTTTCAGTCATCATCCTCACGAGATCGATAGATTTTTCGGTGCCTACTGCCTTGTCCTTGTGAACCCATGAACACTGTTCCCTGATGTTTGAAATCTCAACATGATATGGGTTTAAGCCCGTTTTTGTAGCGGCATTACGGAATGTATGTTCGTGCATCTTTGGAGAGCAAGCGGCGACTACTACTCCCGTTAACCCCTCTTCCTTAATTTTTTCTCTTAACAACTTCTGGCCGGGGTCTGAACACATATATTTATAAGTAGTTGTATATGAAACGCCAGGATATTTCTCCTTGGCTTCCTCAGCGACTTTCTCAACATCAACAGTACTTGAGATGTTTGTGCCGCAATGGCAGATAAATACACCAATCTTTTTACTCATTTATACACTCCTTTTTTTTGTATCCCCCTTTAGAAAAGGGGTTAATCCCCCTCTTTCCCCCTTTAAAAAGGGGATACAGGGGGATTTTTTCTATGAAAATGCATTAACTACAGATTCTGTATCTATAAAGTGTTTATTCAGGCCAAGACCTATTGGGCCTAAATCCAGGGCGAGACCAATAAGTTCTGAGATATACACGATAGGAATATTGAATTTGCGATTATATGCTTTTTCTATATTTTTTTGCCTCATATCCAGGTTTGCATGGCACATCGGACATGCTACAGCTATAGCATCTGCGCCTGCTTCAGTAGCGCCTTCTAAAATGTCATTAGTTAGCTTTAAGACTACATCTGTTCGACTGAGTGTAAAACCACCGCCGCAGCAGTTTGTCTTAAATTCCCATTCTACGGGTTTAGCCCCTATTGCCTTTACAATCTCATCCATGGATTTAGGGTTTTCCGGGTCATCGAACTGAAGTACCTTTGGCGGCCTTACTAAAAGACAGCCATAATAACTGGCAATCTTTAAATCCTTGGGTGCCTTCTTTAGATTCTTCGCAATCTCATCCATGCAATAATTCTTGATAATCTCGAGATAGTTTGAGATCTTCACACCGCTATTACAAGACATTTCGATAGCATCCTCAACTTCCTTTTTTAAGTTTTCATCGTCCGCAACATCTTTTTGAGAAATAATCAATCTTTGGGAACACATAGGGCAGGGTGCAAGTATTTCTTTAAAACCGTATTTTTCCGCAAGGCTTATGTTCCTAACAGAAAGGGCTGTAGAAAGTTTATGATTTGTTGCGTGAGCTGAAGAGGCGCCACAGCAGTTCCAATCATGGATTTCTTCTAATTCAGGGCCTATTACTTGAGAAACTTCCAATACTGAAGTGCCATATTCCTCAGAACTCGAACCTCTTGTGATTGCACAGCCTGGGTAATAACCAATCCGCATTTTTTCCTCTATTTACATTTTTCGAATATTCGTTTAATGTTCTCCCTGCCTTCAATGTCATGAGGAAAGAATGACAACTTTCCCTTGCTTAACAATTGGGGTCCGACTATTAAATCTTGCAATGCGGTTTTAGGCCTCTTCATCTTGTATTCATTTAACATCCACAATTCAGAGATACGGCCGTGCTTCTTGATGGAATTAAGAAATGATTCGTGAAATGTGGTAATATTCTTTTCTAGAGGATTAGCTAAACCTTCTTCAAGTGACATTTCCCTTAAGACGTCCATTAATTCCGCTATCTTAACCTCTTTAGGACATCTTGTTGTACATGTTATACAGGAAGCGCACAACCATATGGTTCTTGAGGTTAGAGCCTCCCGTTTAGCGCCAATTTGTACAAATCTAATAATCTGATTTGGCATATAGTCCATCTCGTAAGCTACAGGACATCCTGCCGTACATTTACCGCATTGGTAACATTCTTTAACCTTGATTCCACTTCTCTCTTCAACTTCTTTAGCAAAATCAGAGCTTGATTCGTTCAATGTGATTTTTATCTTCATATTTATCTCGGTATATAATAATAATGATAATAAAATAAAAATCAAATTATACTATAAAAAAATAAGTAAAATGTCAAAAAATTTAT
>MAYW01000011.1 GCA_001723765.1 Candidatus Scalindua rubra | reverse complement strand
CCAGGGCAGGCTTTCCCTTATTAGTACAAAGATTAGGAGGCAGACCTCTCTTTCGAGAGGATTCCAATTCTGGAATCCTCTCGAAAGAGAGGCTGGTCATGTTTATGTAACGAATGATAGCTAAATTGTAAAGTTGTTTGAATTGTTCCCCATTTTCATGAGGACAAGCATTAAACATTTTTTCTTTAACACACTGAAGGTGTGGTAAAACAGTCTCTAAGTCGACAATTTTCTGTCAAAAAAAGCAAGAAATTGTGACTTAGAGACTGATAGACGTTTAAAAAAACAACATTGTGCACAAAATGACAACTATACCTGGAATTTTTTTCTTCCTGAGCCAATAACATTCCAGACTCTTTTCTCACACACAAAAATAAAAAAACCAAAAGAAAATAAATATGGAAATATTTTCCTAATCACCTGTTACATGCACTCAGTCTAAAATTTAAGGTTGTTGAAAAACGCTTAAAAAAAGACAATCCGACATTTTTTGCAAAAATGGCAACTATTTTGCGAACTATATTTTAAAAGTGTAAATGTGGATTCGGCCTCTGGCCTTAATCCACACTACAAGTAAACAAATGTATGGTACGATGTGGATTAAACCCTGTGGAGTAGAGCTACTATATTACTCCACAGGGTGAATCCACCTTTTTTATCTAAACTTTTAATAACTTATTCCGATACTATTATATTCTGAAAGAATTTTCTATTAATTGTTAAAGAAAGGGGGGTGATTCAAATGCCAAAAGTTTTACTAGTTGATGATTCTGCAGTAATGAGAAAGATTATTCAAAGAAATATAAAAGAATCTGGTATGGTTGTTTCTGAATACGCTGAAGCAGGAGACGGCGCACAAGCCCTGGATATGGTAACTAAGGATGATTCTGTAGACTTAATATTGCTGGATTGGAATATGCCCAATATGTCAGGGATAGATTTTATCAAGTCATATAGATCTTTAAACCTTCCCAAAAAAATACCTATCGTAATGATAACTACAGAAGGTTCTACCTCTAAGATACAAGAAGCAAAGGACTACGGCGCTGATGGTTATCTTAAAAAACCATTTACAGCAGACCAGCTAAGAGACACCCTTGGAGACTATCTTTTAGTTAATTAAATAATTTAATATTAAGGAGGAGATCAATGACAACTGCCATTTATGAAAATGTTAGTGAAGAGATTATCAACTCTACACAAGAAATATTTTCAACAATGATACCAATGGAACTTAAACCTGAAGATACATTTTATCAAAATGAAGAAATGCTAACGACAGACGTTATAGCCCTGGTCAGCTTTACGGGTGAATATTCTGGCATAATTGCACTCTTTTGCGAAAAGGATATAGCGCTTAAGATTACGTCAAATATGCTGGGTATGGAAGTGACTGAATTAGATCATGATACAAAAGATGCTATCGGTGAGGTAACAAACATGATAGCAGGCACTTTAAAGAATAAAGTTTACAAAACTTTTGGAGCGATGCATCTCTCTGTTCCGATCGTTATAGGAGGCGCTGAACTCTCAATATCATCCTGCGGTGCAGAATCCCATAAGGTGAGAATTTCTTCATCTGTAACATGCAACAGTCAGAGCTCATGGTCGATAACGCCTTTTTCATCCAGCGAACTATCCTTTAAGGTCGGCCTGATTGTTAAAAAGAATGATTAATAAGAGCATAGTTCCTATGCTCATGTTTAAGCGCTACACGCATACAGGCATAGCAGGAACGCTGGTATACTGAGTTTCGGGAGACAGGGAGATTGGCTAAGGGCATAATCTTCTTGAAAAAGGGTATAAAATAATTTTGAAATAGCATCTAGGTTCATTTAACAGGGTGAAGATTTCCTCCTATCATTAGTACGGGCTCAAGATTTTGAGCCCCTACAAGTTCTTGCTACACAAAGGGTTAAAATGGAAATTCCTATACAATTAAATTATGTAACCTCTAACAAATCCCGTTAAAAATGGTAGAAACCTTACAAACAAATATCTGTCCTCCAAAGATTAAAGAATTAATAGATATTACATTAAGTAAATTAAATTCAGATTGTACCAATCTCATAGGCAGAAATTTAGGCATATCAAAACCAAATTTTAAAATAGTTACCCTCGAAGAATTCTTCGCCAATAATGATGGAAAATTTTTCTTGATTAAATCAGAACTTGGAGATTCCTATGAGGGCAATATATGTACAATTCTCCAATTAAAAGATGTCATCAAAATTGGCGGCGCACTCCTCGGTTCTGAGGACAATCAGATAAAAGAAAAGATAGAGAAAGAAGACCTTGATGAAGAATATACTGATGGAATTCAAGAATTCGGCAATCAGTTATCAGGTATGATTGACGCTACATTCAGAGCAAAATTGCCAAAATCAGTTCATGTCAAACTCTCTTTATGCACTCCCATAAATAAAGATAATGTAAAAGATATTTTTGAAAATCTCCCTAATGAAGAGTATTTACACCTTTCTTCTATGCTGTTAATTAAGGGATTTGAAACGGGAAATTTCAACATGTTTTTTTCCATTGAAATAGCAGAAGAGTTTTTTGGAGAAAAACTTCAAGAAAAAAATACAAATGTTCTTGTTACAGACGATTCCCCTATTGATATCAAGATAATCAAAAAATATCTTACTAACACCGAATTCAATGTTCTGACTGCTCATAACGCCTCTGAGACCCTTACTATGTTACAAAAGGAAAAAGTACACTTGATTCTTCTAGATTTAATTATGCCTGATCATAACGGTATCGAGGTCTGCAAAAAGATCAAAAAGACACCATATACTAGAGGAATTCCCATAGTAATGATTTCTGCTAAACCAACAGAAGCCGCCGTAGTCGAAGCACTAGAATCAGGAGTAAGAGATTTTCTGGTTAAACCTTTTAGTAAAGAGAGGCTTTTACAAAAAATAAACAGATACAAAGTCAAAAAAAAAGCCGCATCACTATTTTAATCTGAAAATTGTAGAGCCTAAAAATGAGTGAACATAATACAGAAGTAAAAGACAATAATCCCGAGAGCGACAACTTTAACATGAACATAAAAGAAGATTCAGAAATATTCCTCGAATTTCTATCAGAGACACATGACCATCTTGAAGACGCAGAAAGTAATATACTCAACATAGAAGAAGACACTTGTGACTATGAAATTATTAACGCAATATTCAGAGGCATTCATAGCATAAAGGGAAGCGCCGGTTTTCTGGGACTGACAGATATACAAAGACTCAGTCATGAACTGGAAACTCTTTTAGACAAGGTGAGGAAAGACGAAATTGCCATTACACAGGAAATAATAAACATATCCTTAAACTCAATAGATGCCCTGAGAAAACTTCGAGAAAACTTAGCTACCAAGGTTGATAAAGAACTTGGAAAAATTGAAGATTCCGACTCTTCACCCAAAGAACAACCCGTAGATATTCAACCATTAATAGATAGGATATTATCCATATTGCGGATTGCAGATTGCGGACGTAAAGTCCCGATGGGACAACGTCCCTTTTCGGGATTGCGGGAAAAAACAATCCGAAATCCCTGGCCCAGACCGCAGAGCGGGTCGCACCAGGGCGGGCCGAAATCCCTGGCCCAGACCGCTCGGAGCGCACCAGGGCAGGCCGAAATCAACAATTCGAGACAGACGGAAGAAATCAAGAAGAAATCAGAAACATCAGAGGAGGACTATATAGGTGAAATCCTATTGAATGAAGGCACAATTACTCAAGAACAACTGGACAAAGCTCTTAAAGATAAAAACAAAAAGATAGGAGAAACACTTGTAGATGATGGATCAACAACTCCTGACAAGGTCGAAAAAGCCTTAAAAGAACAGAAACCCATAGGACAAATCCTCACCGAAAAAGGTGAAATTACAAAACACCATCTCGAAGATGCACTGAAACAGCAAGGCAGAAAGATAGGAGAAATACTTGTAGAAAATAGAGCAACAATTCCTGACAAAATAGATGTCGCTTTGCAAACTCAGCAAACTCAACGGCAGTCAAGATTACAATCAAGGACTGTTAAGGTTGATACTGCCAAACTTGACAATCTGTTTGACCTTGTAGGTGAACTCGTCATAGCTAATACCCTTGTCTGTGGAGAGATGCAATCAGTAAACAATAATGGAACAAGTAAGAACCTGTCACAGCTAAGCAAGATAACCAAGGATATCCAGGACCAGGTAATGTCAATGAGGATGGTTTCGCTAAAGCAAACCTTTCAGAAGATGTCAAGGTTGGTAAGAGACGTCTCCTTACATGCCGGAAAAAAGATTAAATTAACAATCTCAGGCGAAGACACAGAGCTGGATAAGAACGTTATCGAAGAAATTGCCGACCCCCTTGTACACATCCTGAGAAACTCTATAGACCATGGTATTGAACCCGAAAACGAAAGGATTGCTAAAGGCAAGCCCAAAGAAGGAACGATAAGGCTAAGCGCCTTTCATAGAGGAGGAAACATAATAATAGAGATAGAAGACGACGGCAAAGGATTACAAAAGGATATGATAGTAAAAAAAGCCATAGAAAAAGGGCTTATAAATGACCAATCGGAATTAAATGACAATCAGATATACAATTTAATATTTGCACCGGGATTTTCGACTGCCGATAAGGTTACTAATATCTCAGGTCGTGGTGTGGGTACAGACGTTGTGAAGAAGAACATAGAAAAACTTCGCGGTAAGGTAGAAGTTACTTCAGAGGAAGGAAACGGAACTGTATTTACTATCAAGCTGCCACTAACCCTCGCCATTATAGATGGCATTGTGGTTAACGTAGGTGATACAAGATACATTATACCAACAACCTCCATTGAGGAATCTATACGCCCAAAAAAAGAAGAAATAAGCACTATCAAGAATCAAGGTGAAGTGATTAACATGAGAGGAAACCTGTTTCCTCTAGTTCGTCTGCACAAACTTTATAACATTGATACAACAAAGACAAATCCGTGGGAAGCTATCGTAGTAATCGTAGAGTCCGAAGGAGGAAGATTTAGCATTCTGGTTGATGAATTATTAGGCCAACAACAGGTTGTTATTAAGAGTCTGGGAGATAGATTCAAGGACGTTAAAGGTATCTCAGGTGGCGCAATACTCGGTGATGGAAAGGTTGGTTTGATCCTGGACACTAGTGGAATAAGGGATGCGGCCCTTGCAGCATAAAAAAATACCTATACAATCGAGTTGCGTAGTACTGTTGAAAAAGACGTAGCGGAAGCCTTCAGGCTTCCATCGTTAAAAGATTGCTGGAAACCTTAATCTTCGGTAAAGCTTAGCCGCAAGGAAGAAGTTAAGGCTTTTGCCTTTTAATAAAATGATGTATTAAGAAGACCAAAAAGAATATTGAGGCATAATATAATAAATATCTTAATTTATCTTAGTGTTATTCGCCTGGTTGAATCATTGCCTAATAAAATGTAAGGGTGGGCAGTGCCCACCATTATTTAGCTTACCAAATTAGTGTTGGTGGGCGATGCTCACCCTACAGACTGGAATCCTTCTCTCCGAGGCATAGGCTCTCCGAGCCGGTGGCCGAAAGGAAGGCAGAACCCCGCTTTCGCAGAGCTAAGCCAAAGCTTAGCTTAGTCAGCTTTGCGGGGAATCCAGGTGTGTAGCAAAATCCGACCCTGTGGAGTAATACAGTCGCTCTACTCCACAGGGCAAAATATAAAGAAAGGAGAAATAAGATGGAAGCAGTAGCAACAAAAAATGCAGTTAATGATGAAAAATTTCTAACATTTTCATTAGGAAAGGAGGAATATGGTGTTGAGATACTCAAGGTCAGGGAAATCATCGGTATTATGGATATTACTACTGTACCACAGTCACCGGATTACATGAAGGGCGTCATTAATCTGAGAGGAAAGGTTATACCAATAATTGATCTGAGATTGAAGTTTTCTATGCCAGAGGCAGAACTCACTCAGGAAACATGCATAATCGTGGTAGAGGTTAACAACACGTTGATAGGCGTCATAGTTGACAGTGTTTCTGAGGTAATGGACATCAAGAGTGAAGAGATAGAAGAGACTCCGAATTTCGGGCATGGGATAGATACAAACTTTATCAAGGGTTTGGGTAAGACAAAGGGAAAGATCGTAATCCTGCTTGATATTGCGAAAGTCCTATCATCTGTAGAACTGGAAATGGTTGAAGAGATAGCGGCAAAATAATTGGGAGATTGAGGAATTAATAAATTACAAATCTTTACTACGAAAAAGATGCCTATCCCGTTAAACCCATTTAGAGATGGTTGGGCAATTAGTTGAAAATTAGAAACCAGCGTCAATTTAAAGAATTTTAAAGGAGGTGTGTTATGAAAACCATATGAAATGTTGTTGCCTACCCCAGGAAATATTTTATTTTAATAATATGTTGATCAAATAAAGGAGTGTACCATGAAGACCATACAGTCTAAACTTGCAGTAATATTCATCGCCTTTTTTTCATGTTTTTGTTTTCTTTTGCCCTCATATGCAATAACCAAGAATGAAATGGGAATAGTCATCAACCTTTCAGGGAAACAAAGGATGCTTACACAGAAGATGAGCAAAGAAATGCTCTTAATAGCCAAAGGTGTTGATGAAGCCCAGAACAAAGAAAACCTGGGAAAGACTGCCGCACTTTTTGACAAGACCCTGAAAGGCTTGATCCACGGTGATGAGGACTTGAAGCTGGTGGGTATAGAGGATGCAAAAATAGTTGGACAGTTGGAAAGAGTTGCCATGCTTTGGGGTAAATTTAAGAAGAATGTGGATAGTGTTCTGAGTGGGGATACATCAAAAGGTATATCGGAGAAGATTGCTAAAGAGAACCTGCCACTTTTGAAGAATATGAACAGGGCGGTAAAGATGTACGAAGACTATGCAAAAAAGCTTGGAGGTGAATCACTGGACGCACGTATGGCCGTTACTTTGAACCTGTCAGGTAAACAAAGAATGCTCACTCAAAAGATGACGAAGGAAGTGCTTCTGGTTGCAAATGGCATCGATCCTGATAAGAATAAAAGTGAACTTAAAAAAACAACTGAATTGTTTGGAAGGACTTTAAAGGGTCTGCTGGATGGAGATGACGGTTTAAGACTGACGGGAACCAAAGACTTAGTTATTCGTGACCAGTTAAAACTTGTGGCGGAACTCTGGGAGGAATACAAATATGTTCTTAATGAAATAATGTCCAGTGAATCAAGTGTTGTGTCAGAGGAGTATTTGGTCAAGGTTGCTAAAATAAATCTTCCTTTGCTGAGAGAGATGAACAAGGCAGTAAAGATGTACGAAGAATCCGTTAAATAGTATCTACTCATTATCGTTCCCACGCTCCAGCGTGGGAACGAGGGGTAAAATTTTATAGAATTTATTGGTCATAAATGAAGAGGGGTTAAGACAATGACTATAGGAAAAAAGATGTATGTATATTTTGGATGCTGCAGTTTGATTCCCTTTATTGTGATGGCCGCAATAGCCTACAATACGGCCAGCAATTCACTCAGGGAGCAAGCTCAAAACAACTTAATTGCAGTAAGAGAGATCAAGAGTACTCAGATTAAGGATTACTTTGCGAGCGGGAAAAATGATATAAGGTCATACTCTTCTAACACCACAGTGGCACAGGCAATGGGAGAACTCTCAAGTGCATTCCAGACGCTGGGCGGCAAAGATGCCAGAGATCTATATATATTCAGGAATCCTCATCCGGCAGGAAAGAAACTGGAACTGATAGATGCAGGTGATGACAGTGAGTATACTTATGTTCACAAGATGTATCATCCTTTATTTAAAGATTTATTAGAGAGGTACGGATATTATGATATTTTTCTCATAGACGAAGCAGGAGATATTGTGTATTCGGTATATAAAGAGGATGACTTTGGTGAAAATCTGATAAGCGGAAAATATGCCAAAGAAAATATTGCAGACGTCTTTCGTGAGGCAAATTCATCCGGCGATCCAAACTTTGTAAGCCTGGTAGACTTTAAGGCGTATGCGCCTTCCAACGGTGCTCCAGCCTCTTTTATCTCTTCTCCAATCTATAGTGGAGATATGAAGGTTGGTGTTCTGGTATATCAAATACCTCTGGACCAGGTAGACGCGATAATGCAGGAGAAGGCCGGTATGGGTGAGAGTGGTGAGACTTATCTGGTTGGAAAAGATTTATTGATGCGGACTAATTCAAGATTTAAGGCGGATACAGCACTAACACAAAAGATTGATACGGAGTCAGCTCACGCGGCGCTTGGAGGAGGGACAGGTTTTATGATAATGCCTGATTACAGGGGCACTCCTGTACTCAGTGCTTATACGCCTGTTGGCCTGGAAGGAGTCAAATGGGTTCTGCTGTCAGAGATTGATGAAGCCGAGGCGTTTGCGCCGGTTTATGCGCTGAGGAATTGGGCCCTAATCATTGGTGGCATCATTGCCGCAGTAGTAGCTACGGTTATATTTTTAGTTACATCACAGATTATGCGTCTTTTAAAGAGTGTTATTTCTAACATTACAGAGAGTTCTGATCAGGTTGCCTCGGCATCTGAGCAGATATCAGCCTCGAGTCAGAATCTTGCGCAGGGTTCATCAGAGCAGGCATCATCCCTGGAGGAGTCATCTGCATCTATGGAAGAGATGGCATCCGTGACAAAACAAAATGCATCTAATGCAGAAGAGGCTGCCAAACTGGTAGATATGTGCAGCGCTGCTGCAGATAATGGTAACAATGCTGTAGGAGAAATGAGCAATTCAATGGAAGAGATAAATACGAGCAATAAGAAGATAGCGGAGATAACGAAGGTGATAGATGGTATAGCATTTCAGACTAATCTATTAGCTCTCAATGCCGCAGTTGAGGCGGCCCGTGCGGGTGAGCATGGGAAGGGGTTTGCCGTTGTCGCAGAGGAAGTCCGTAATCTGGCTCAGAGGAGCGCTACCGCCGCGAAAGACACTACGGCCTTGATAGACGACAGTGTTGCCAAGGCAGGTAATGGAGCACAGCTTGCGGTTAAAGGTAGAGAGGCGCTGGAGGAGATAGTTAAGAATGTAAAGAAAGTGACGGATCTGACGAAGGAGATAGCAAGTGCATCTGGAGAGCAATCTGAGGGGATAGACCAGGTGAGCAAGGCAGTGCAGCAGATGGACCAGATTACACAGCAAAATGCAGCCAATGCAGAGGAGACGGCATCAGCAAGTGAAGAGATGTCAGCACAGGCACAGAACATGAAAGAACAAATACTGGTATTGTCAGCACAGGTTGGTGGTCATGTTGCAGAATTGTCAAGTACTACTCAGGAAAGGGCAACAAGAGAAAATCCCCCCTTTAATAAAGGGGGGCAGGGGGGATTAAGGGGGATTGAGAAACCTCCCGTGCAAAAAGATAAGAAAACTGCCGAAGTAAAAAATGACGATGGAAGACACGTCATCCTGCATAAGAGAGACCCGAAGGCAGCAATCCCGATGGGTGGAGAAAAAGCCGGAGATCATGATGATAGATTTAAGGATTTTTAACCAAATCCCCCGTGCACCCATTCTCCCCTTCTTCTCACAAAAAAAGAGGGATTGAAAAGTAGGGGTTCAAAATCTTGAACCCCTGCTAAATGTGAATTAAGGGGGTAGAGAAGGCAATGTTATATTTGATTCAATCTGCAAGATTGAACCAGCAAAGGTAAAGAAAATCCCCCTGTTTCCCCCTTTAGCAAAGGGGGAGAAAGTTTAAAAAGTAGGGTGGGCATTGCCCACCCTTATATGTCTACTACTGGACTCCTTGCGAGAGCAATGTGTTTTTCCCTTCCTTTCGGAAGGATTCCAATAATCAATTTGCGAAGCTATGTTCTTCCCACCCCCGCTTTTGTGAGGGTAAACTCCAGTTGGGAATCTGTATTATACATAGCGTCATAAATAATTGCGCATAATAGATTGCTTCGTCGCTTACGCTCCTCGCAATGACACCCTCTTCTGTCATTGCGAGCGTAGCCCTGACTGCCGTCAGGCAGGGAAGCAATCTTTAATAACCTTGTGGAAACCTGCGTCATAAATTAAGTCGTCATGTATAGATTCCCGCCTGCCTACCGCAGGCAGGTTTTAATAAGGACAGGGAGGGGGGATTAAATGGTAATGGAGAAGACATTACTCTGCTTAAAACAGACCCGGAAGCAAAAATTCCATTGAGTAAAGATAGAATTGTGGAACATGATGATAAGTTTAAGGAACATTATAAGAATGCGACAGGTATAGAGGTTTTCCCACGCTCCCCTGTGGAATAGAACTACTGTATTATTCCATAGGGTGGGAACGAGATCTAACCTACGGATTTCGGAATTCGGATTGCGGATTCTAACCTAAGTATTTCGGATTGCAGATTGCGGAAGAGAAGCAATGAATAAAGATGAAATGAAGCGTAGGACAAGGCAATTTGCGCTTCGTGTTATTCGTTTAGTTGAATCGTCGCCTAAAAGAAAAACAACCGATGTGCCTGGCAAGCAATTGTTGCGTTCAGGTACTTCAGCAGGAGCAAATTATCGGGCTGCATGCCGAGCAAAATCGTCCGCTAATTTTACGGCTGGTTCAGGCTTGTAGCCTGAACCGAAACATTTAGGTTCAATCAACATGATTGAACCAGCAAGAGACTGGATGGAAATCCTGATCGAAGCAGGAATTGCGGAGCCGAAGAAACTAGAATCCCTGATGAATGAGGCTAACGAGCTTTTAGCCATTACTGTTGCATCTATAAAAACTGCAAGGAAAACTAAATAAAATATAAATATGGAGCTAAATAATAATGGGAATATAGTTACAGTAGGTGTTGGAGACTTGAAAATTGCCAGTACACCCAAAATAATAAAAACAAGCCTTGGCTCATGCGTAGCTGTTGTTTTATTTGATAAGATTAAAAAGACTGGAGGTTTACTCCACCTTATGCTACCTAAATGCAACGAGAGAGGTGGTAAACCAAGTAAATACGCCGATACAGGAATTCCATTATTAGTAGACTTAATGGTAAACAAAGTTAAATCAAATAAAAATACATTAACCGCCAAGATATTTGGCGGAGCAAAGATGTTTAACGTAAACAGTGAATTGTTTGACATTGGGAGATCAAATGCCATAGAGACAAAGAAAATCTTAAGTACAATGGGTATAAGGATTGTTGCCAGTAGGGTAGGTGGAACAAAGGGTCATCAAATATCTCTGGATACAAACACTGGCATCGTTGAAAGTCGGATCTTTGGAGAACCAATAGAGGAATACTGAAGAAAGGATTGTAAAACATGCAGATATCTAAAGAACATCTGAAGATATTAGACATTATAGTAAAAATTGGCATGGATAATGCCTCTCGCTCATTTTCCAAGACCATTAAACGTGCTGCATTGATAGAGCTGGTACGCACAGAATTAGTCGATATTAGTAATATCACGGAAGAAATGAATAATGATCTTCGTGAAATGGTAGCAGCTATGTTGAGGCTTGAAGGTACATTTAAAGGAAAACTACTGTTCATGATTCCACTAGATGGCGCTCTGGTACTACAGGATTTCTATATGGGGTTATCACCAGGCACTTCTAAAACATTTGATGAATATACAGAGGGTACAGTACAGGAGATTGGAAATATCCTTGCAAGCTCCATTGGTAATTCATTCGCATCAGACCTTGGCTCTACACTCTTACCAACGCCGCCACAAGCTATATGCGACTTTGCAGGCACAATCTTCTCATCACTCATTCTTGAAGAAGGAATTAATAATGACAATTTATTAATGACCGAAACAAAATTCAAACTGCATAATACTGAAACAGATTGTTACTTCTTTTTACTCCCTGACATAAATACATTGGAAGAATCGCTAAATATATTAGAGAAATCGATAATCTAACTTGATGTTTTGATACTTCGACGGCGCTCAGTATCAACCCTGAGCAAACCCCGTCCTTGAGGTCGGGGAAAGTCGAAGGGTTGATTTCAAAATAGACATAGAGAGGAAATAATTTAAATTACAAACATCATATTGCCATGAAAGGGGATATATTTTAGTCTTAATTCACAGGGAATAAGTTATGAAAAAAGTATTAATAGTAGATGATGCAAGCGTTGTAAGAATGATGATCAAAAAAGTTCTTAAGCATGATGATTTTGAAATAGTGGGAGAAGCCTCAAACGGAATAGATGCACTTGCAAAATACAAAGAGTTGAGACCGGACGTAGTCACTATGGACATAACAATGCCAGAAACAGATGGTATTCAGGCCACAAAGGACATAATAGCATTTGATGAAGATGCTAAGGTCGTAATAGTATCTGGTATAAATCAAAAAGAAATGTTATGGCAAGCAATCAAGGCAGGAGCTTCTTCATACATCGTAAAACCTTTTGAAAATGAAAGAGTAATCTCAACGCTAAATGAGGTCTTGGCAACACAGTAATTGCGGAATTTGGATTGCGGATTGCGGAATAGAATAAAAGAAATGAACCCTAAATCAATCCGAATTCTGAAATCCGAAATCTAAAATGGTGTTAACCATGCAATATGTCTTGTCAAATAGAGAATTTGACTTATTTAGAACGCTTATCTATAAGACCAGCGGAATTAGTCTAAATTTATCAAAAAAAGAATTAGTTAAGGCAAGACTGTCGAAACGGCTTACCAAGACTGGAATCGACTCTTTTGGAGAATATTATAGGTTCGTCACGAGAGATGATAAAAATGGGGATGAATTAGTTAATCTCATTGATAGTATCTCAACAAATAAAACAGATTTTTTTAGAGAGAAGAAACACTTTGACTTTCTAAATGCTAAACTTTTACCAGACCTGATCTCAAAAAAAGAAAAGGATAGAAATAAGAAATTGCGTATCTGGTGTGCAGCAAGTTCAACAGGAGAAGAACCTTACACCCTGGCCATGACTGTACTTAACCATATAAACACAGACTCTTTGTGGGATGCAAAGATTTTGGCAACAGATATCTCCACAAAGGTGTTGCAAAAGGCCATCAGAGGTATTTACAAAAAGGACACATTAAAAGATATTTCACCAGCAATTCTCTCTACATATTTTTCAAGTGTAGTTATTGATAATGTAAAACATTACAAAGTGAAAGATCATCTTAAAAAACTTATCACTTTTAGAAGATTTAATCTCACGACTGCAAATTTCCCATTTAAAAACCCATTCGACTTTATCTTTTGCAGGAATGTAATGATATACTTTGATTCTGATACACAACAAAGACTTGTTTCGAA
The DNA here is from genome assembly GCA_001723765.1 of Candidatus Scalindua rubra. Taxonomy (GTDB): domain Bacteria; phylum Planctomycetota; class Brocadiia; order Brocadiales; family Scalinduaceae; genus Scalindua_B; species Scalindua_B rubra. The sequence goes on along the minus strand of MAYW01000011.1, from coordinate 39,358 downwards.
ATTTTATGATTGCTTACCAAAAGGTGGTTATCTTTTTGTTGGCCATTCTGAAACACTTTCAAAAAATATACATGGATTCAAATATATAAAACCCGCTGTTTATCAGAAATAATGACATTCAATTGCAGATTGCGGATTGCGGTGAACGAAGGATGAAGGACGACCGCCACTTCGAGGCTGAGACGATGGACGTTTTTTTCGTCTTTCGTCTCTCTCCCCTCGTCACTCGTAAAAGATAATGGGTTTTTGGATTGCTGTTTGCGGTTTGCGGAATAAAAAAATGAATCCGAAATCGAGTAATCGACCTGTCTTTTTTGGAAGAAAAAAAATGAAATTCTTAATACCCATAATATGTTTCATCACACTCTTGAGTAATTTCATCTACATATTTTATGGTTCGCCTATGGGAAAACAGGTTTATGAAACAAACAACTTATTTACATACAAAACTCCCGATAATGAAATCTGGATAAATAAAGATAAAACGGCGCTAGATAAAATGAGGAGTAATTACATAAATGGCAGTGATAGTATAATAACCCGTTTAGAAGCAGAGAATCAACAGGTAATACCATTTCATAATCTTGATCCAGAAGAACAAGAGAAGCTTTTGCCATCCAATAAAACATCTAACAATTTCTTAATCTTTAATAGCCTCATAATTGTATCCGGATTTTCGATCATCTGTCTCATAACTCTTAGACGTAAACAAACAGGAAAACTAATAACTTCTGATTTTAGCTCTAACAGAACTGATGAACAAGTTGGACAGTTAGAAGGAACTGAACCTGTCTATAAAAAGAACGTCAAGGACAATAATGCATTAAACAACGGTACGATTCTCAACAAAACAAAGGATATCATTTGCGAAATACTGCAAATAATTAATAAGTATTCAGAAAACGATATTGCTCCAAAAAACATTTCTCTTGAAAACTTTGCAAATGAACAAATATCAAAAATCAAAGCTTCTCCATCCTTAGATGAACTTCTTGCAATCGAGAACAATATTAACAAAACAATTCCCCATCACTTCGAAACAACAAGAAATTTGGTTAGTGTAAAATTTAAAGAATTAAGGGCAATGTTAAATGAACTAGCCGAAGACTTTGGGTCTATAACAAAAGACAACACCAACTTTTCAAGTGAAATTAAAGACAGTATGTTGCATATTGAAAAGGCTGTTGAACTGGATGAAATAAAAGAAATCAGAAAGAAGATAACACATGAAACGAATTCACTACGCAAAACAATCGCAAAAAAACAAGAGAAAGATTCAATAATTATCGAGTCTCTTACATTCAAAGTTAAAGCTATGAATGAAGACCTCGCCTCAGCGAAAGAGGAAATAATGATAGACGGACTCACCCAAATTTACAATAGAAAGGCATTTGACAAAAAGATAAGTGAAGCATTTAATAAGAAATCAACGAAGAAGAATCCATTTACACTTGTCATGGTTGATATTGATTATTTTAAGAAGATAAATGATGAATACGGTCATACAGTAGGTGATGAGGTACTGAAAAAGGTAGCAATGACAATTAAAGGGTCTTTTAGATTAAATGATGTCTCCGCACGATATGGAGGCGAGGAGTTTGTCATCATGATAAACAGTACCGATAGACAATATGCACAAGATATATGTGAGAGACTTCGCTCAGACATTGAAAACATAAACTTCAAGATTGACAATGAAGCAATTCCTATCTCCGTAAGTGTGGGTATAGCATTTTGCAAGAAATCAGATACTCCAGAAACTTTATTGGAAAGAGCTGATAAGTCTATGTATCTTGCAAAACAAAGTGGAAGAAACACTGTAAAGACGGAAGAACAGTTGCCTACGGTCGAATTAGAAACCATAAAATGAATAATAAAATAAAAGTATTAATAATCGATGATTCAGCGGTTGTTAGAAAGATATTATCCACCACCTTGAGTAAACACAAAGACATTGAGGTAGTTGGCACAGCACCTGACCCATATATAGCCAGAGATAAAATCTTGAGACTAAAACCAGATGTGCTTACGCTTGATATAGAAATGCCAAGGATGGATGGTCTTACATTCTTGAAAAAGATAATGACATACCATCCAATACCAACAATTATGGTAAGTTCACTATCTCAAGAGGGTTGTGATGTAACACTAGAGGCTTTAGAAATAGGCGCTGTAGACTATATTGCAAAACCAACCAGTAGACTTTCCAGCGACGTAAAGGATGTAGTAAATGAATTATATACCAAGATAAAAATTGCATCTGGAGCGAAGTTAAAAACGAATAATAATTCAAAACAACAACAATACAACAAAGATTCTTCCTGCGCTATCCATACTAAACCAGAACAACACAATTACACCTTATTTAAGGGCACGCACAAGATAATAGTAATTGGCGCATCAACAGGAGGCACAGAAGCATTGAAAGAGGTATTAACAATGATGCCTCCTGATTCTCCATCTATTGTAGTTGTTCAGCACATGCCAGAATTGTTCACTAGAGCATTTGCCATAAGGCTAGATTCACTGTGCTCTATCAATGTAAAGGAAGGTAAGCATGGTGACAGCCTAACACCGGGTCAGGCAATAATTGCCCCAGGAAATTATCACTTGAGTCTACGGAGAAATGGTGCAATGTATCACATTGAAACAAGCCAGAAACCACCCGTACATCATCAGAGGCCGTCCGTAGATGTTCTGTTTGATTCAGTTGCAAAATATGTGGGACCGAATGCAATCGGCGTAATCATGACCGGAATGGGTAATGATGGCGCAAGTGGACTCTTAAAAATGAAAGAAGCTGGCGCAAAGACAATAGCTCAGGACGAAGACAGTTGTGTGGTATTTGGTATGCCTAAAGAAGCCATTAAATTAGGTGCAGTAGACAGAATCGCTCCCTTACATAAAATTCATGAGCATATTTTGGCTTTTTTAAATAATTAATAACAAAACGAAAAAAGGGATCAGATCTTGACAGGCTGTCCGAGAACTGTCATTCCGGACTTGATCCGGAATCTAATACTTCTGTAAGTACTGATAATTAAAGATTCTGAAATAAATTCAGAATGACAAAAAATGGTTTTTTGCCTATTCTCGGACAGCCTGTTGACCCCTGATGACCCTGATGGAAAACGATAATCAATACTCTAGCGAAGTTGAAATCATAAAAGAAGTAGAAATAGATGATGTTAACAGTGACAATGACCATGAAATATCACTGGTAAAGGTTTTGAAGAGTGAAATAGCATCACTTAGAGCCACTAATGCCTCATTAAAAATAAAAAATCAATATCTTCGTGAAAGATTCCTACCTAACATACTCCTTGTTGAGGATGATTTTGATGCCCGTACAATCATTACGGAATATCTTAACGACAATTATAATATAACTGATGCGGGGAATGGCGTAGAGGCTTTAAATATGGTACGAAAAATGGATAAAGCAGGGAGTAATGTCAGGAAATTTGACTTAATATTGCTAGACATTACCCTGCCAGGAATGTGTGGTTATACTTTATGCTACGAAGTAAAAAAGAATATGAAATTAAACATTCCTGTGATTTTCTGCACAATAAAAAATACTAAAAAGGACGTAATCAAGGCGCTTAAAGCCGGTGCTGATGACTATATAATTAAACCTTTTCAAGATAGTACACTATTAGAAAAGGTTGATAAATGGGTGAAGATAAAAAGGTAAGCATTAAATTAGATTCTTCATTCTGCTTCGCTACATTCAGAATGACATTGCTTCGACAAGCTCAGCATGGTGAGTTTATCGAACCATTCAGCATGTCATTCTGAGGAAGGAACGACCGAAGAATCTAAACTTTGAAATTCATCGAGTTAGGTCGCTATTGTGACAAAACCAAACAACTTAACCTTTCTCTGTCATTCCCGCAATCTGTTGAGCGGGAATCTTGAATTATCATTATAAGGACAACTAGATTCCCATTTTCATGGGAATGACATAGGGGTAGCATTGAATTTCCTATACATTCAATTATATTCTAATAGGTATAAAAGACGAAATCGTCTCAATCACTTTTCTGAAATTTGTATTTCTAACGTATCTCCATTCTTGTTCGTCACTCTCTTTTTCGGGTGTCGTAAAATTATTTATAATTGGCAAGCCCTTAATGCCTTTCGCCAATTTAAAGGAACGTGCCCTCTCTGATGCTTCACCACCGGGTAGTACATCTGTCACAAAATCCAGAGCTACTTGAGTATTATCAAAAATCGCTGTTGTCGCTTTTCTGCCGGCCTTAAAGTTGCCAATTGTCGCATCTGGTATGGTTTCAATAGCATTCAGACCCGCAAACATTACGTCTTCTCCAACATAAATTGCACTTCCGGGAATTCCCATCACAATATCCCCAAATATTGCATCCTTAAAGATTTTCTTAAATAAATGTTTAATCCTACCTATTCCACCATGTGGCTTCACTTCCCCCTCTGGACTATATGCACCGAAAGTTAATCCACTTGCAACATCTCTAAAGAAATTTGCGATTGTTTTTGCAAGTCCAACTTTTCTGCCTTCCTTTATATTTCCATGCTTATCCACATATCTAATCTTTGCACCAATTCCAACATCCTTCACTACATTCAAAAGATTATTACCCGCATCAGCCAAATCTTTACCAACCCTCTTTGAGAATTTGTTGTGGTCGTAATATTTATCAATTACCTTAGACGCCTTATTTAAAAAGAAATCATCACCGCCCGGGTTTGACATTAACTGATCCTCTTTATAAGCCTTGTATTGTTTTAGGACAGAAGAATTTGGAAGCTTATTCACGTTTTTACTTGAAAAAAACGCCTCAGGATAATAATTTGCTCTCACCTTGTTTAGCGGTTTTGTATTGTTAATTACGGGGTTTAATATCCTTGTCTTTCTCTTTTGAGCATTTGTCATGTTTATGCCATCCAATTCATTATATAGAATTTTATTGAAATGTTGTGCCCCTGGATTATTGAAGGATACATGGTTTGGGCTGCTATATTTTGCAATACCTTTTGCGAATGTTTCCGTAAAAATCTGAGAATTATTAATATCAGAAATATCCATAGTTGGATAAATTAGCTCCCGTTGGTCGCAAATTTATTGCATTTTGCTACGCAAACTGAGAATCACCGTATTAAATGTGTATTGTCTCTCTGAATACAATATTTCAATAGCTTGTGGGATTTCCGATATATCAAAGCTGGGTTAAAGGGGACAGGCTTTTTTTTCGTAGTCGTAAGAAAAAGATACCTGTTTCCTTAAACCTAATCGGACGTTAAATTAGTTTGCAAAAAAAGTACCATACAAATCATATATTTATTCATAATTATAATATTTACTATGCCACGGCCATATTATACTTTATGACACTTACACCAAACATAAGAATAAATTCCATGTATGGCGCTTCCGGATACAGGAAGGAATTAACCGGTTAAGAGGGAAATATTGAAGCGTAATTTCCCCTGAGATGTACAATTAGATTCTTCGCTCCCTCCGGTCGCTCAGAATGACAGGCGAAGGGCTCCGTTTCGTTCAGTTTTTTTAGCAAAGTTTTTTGATTCGGTAGTCGCTAAGGTATTACAGGTTTAAATGTTATCTACATTTTGATTGTTGGTGGATTCGCCCTGTGGAGTAATATAGTAGCTCTACTCCACAGGGCTTAATCCACCCTTAGACTTGATAACATGTATATTCCTGTTTCCTAACGTTAGCTCACTTTAAACTTTAGATCACTTTAGGCACTTTGGTTGCGGCTTTGCTGCGCTATGCTCCCAGTAGTAACGTTCATGGCCTGACCCCATTTTGACATTTTACTCTTTGACATTTGCAGTTGAATAGTCGCTAATTATTCTATGCAATTTTTTAAATTCTACAGGTTTATTAAGGATATAATCAACTCCTTCCTTTTTGTAATCAAGACTTTCCATATCTAATTCGTACCCCGTGATCAATACGACAGGTGTTTTTGACTTTTTTCTAATAGCATCATACTCTTTTATAAATCTGGCCACCTTCCAACCATTTAACTTTGGCATTGCAAGGTCGCACAAAACAATATCATATAGATTATTCTCATACATCTTTACACCATCACTTGAATCCTTTGCTATAAATACATTGTGACCTCTTGCCTCAAGTATAACCTTCATCATGTCAAGGATTACTTCTTCGTCTTCTATCACAAGTATGTTAGCTCTATAATCAGAAACAACCTCCTTTTCGACCTTCCTTTTTGTCACCTCTTCAGAACACAAAGGCAATTTTATATGTATTGTGGTACCTTCACCAAGGCAACTATCAATCACAATCTCACCGCCATACCTTGTCACTACACTATATGATACACTCATACCCAATCCTGTTCCCCTCACACCTTTTGTAGTGAAAAACGGGTCGAAAATTTTATCTTTAACCTCTTCGCTCATTCCCATTCCATTGTCTGAAATTGAAATAACCGCTCTATCATCTTCAGACTGTGCAGACAAATCGATCCTACCTCCATGCGGTATTGCATCAACACTATTATTAAGAATGTTTACGATTACCTCCCGTATTTCTGAAGGTTTACATTTGACAAAATACTTTGAAGTGGTCAAGTTGTTTTTGACAATTTCATATTCAACCCCTTTTGATTGCGCTTCAGTTTTCCACCTTGGCATGGTAAATTCCAATGCCTCATTAACAACATTAATGAGGTCTATACGTTCCACCCCTTCATATTCTTTCCTAATCTTTGAGAATTGCTGAACCTTATCTACGATTATGGCACCATCTCTTGCCGCCGTTTCAATTACTTTCAGCGTATCTGAAACCCGTACATTTGTATCCCCAAGCTGCATCCTTAAAATATCTAAATATCCAAGTATTATCCCCAATATATTATTGAATTCATGAGCTATACCACTTGACTGTAATCCTAAAGCATTTAATTTGTCTATTTGGAATAATTTATGCTCAAATTCTTTTCTGTCTGTAACGTCCCTTATAACACCTTCAATTCGCATTGCATCGCCATCTTTAGCATAATCCATTTTTGCATTCATTTGAACGTCTTTTATATTACCCCTTCCAGTATTTATTCTAAACTCATATCCTTCTATAAATTCTCTCTTACTTGCAAAAGACCCCTTAAAGCAATCAACAATTTTTTCTTTATCTTCTTCATGTATTAAATCATACAGGTTTAATTTCGGAGCAAATTCTTTTGGATACTCAAATACTCTTTCACAGGCAAGATTAATTGAAAGAATGTTTAAATCCTTATCAGCCGTAAAGACCACGTCAATCATATTGTTAATCAACGCCTTATATCTTAGCTCAGACTCCTTCAATTTTTCTTCAACGCCTTTCTTTTCCTTCCTTAATTTGTATTCCTGTACTACTCTGATTACAATTGTGGATAATCTTCTTAAGTAATCTTCAGATTTAACAACATACTCACAAACACCAAGCTTCATAGCCTCTACTGCTATGCTCTCGTCACCAAACGCCGTTACCATTATTACGGGAATATTATATTCTTTACAATTCATATCTCTTAATACTTCTAATCCATCCATATCGGAAAGATTAAAATCAATAATTACCACATCATAAGTTTCTTTTGACAGCTTAAATATACAATCTTCACCTGTACCGGAAAACGCAATATCTGTATTATGGATAGGTCCTTCAAGTGACTCTTTCATTAAAAATCGATGACCCTCGTCATCATCAACAATTAATATTTTTAGAGGATTTACACTCATTATAAATTAGTTCGCTCCGTTCACTAATCCCTATTTCAAAATTATAATATACCTGTCTGCCCCTGCCCGACGGCAGACGGGGACAGGCAGGCAAACCACAAATTATAAATATTAAAATCACGCTACAAAAATTACAAACATAAAATTAATGCTTTGGTGATTCAGATTTTGATAATTTGTTTATTATTTGTGATTTAATCAACTTCTCATTGCCTTTCCATTCTATTCACTGCTTCTTAGCAAATGAGCTTTGTTACTCTAATATCCGTATGGTCAAGATACCACATTAACACCATAAATCCAATAATATATCCAATTAAAAGATAAATTCAATCTGATTTCTTAAAAGTGTCGAAGGGATCATCTAAAGAGGTGAAAGCCGGGAGGAAATCTCACGAATGTCATCTGACCGAATGAGTGCAGCGGCTATTAGTCAGTGTATTTTAAGGCTTGAAAAAAGAGGCAACAGTAACAAAGACCTAACCCGAACAAGTCGGAACTAAAAAGGCAGAGAAGTAACAAGTAGAGAGTAGAGAGAAATAAAAGATTTTTTTCTCAATCGTTCTACTTTCTACTCTCTACTATCGACAATGAACGAAGATTTATGGATATCACAAAAAATATTTTGCCAAAGCTTGTCCCTGTATGTTTTGAACAGGGATTGGTCAAAAAAATTTTATTAGGAGATTAAAGTCTTCTAAGATAAGTTATTGGATGCTGAGGTCTGGTCCCATTGCAGTATTCTTTTATGATTTCTAAATTTTTAACAAATTCTTCATAGGAAATTGGCTTTACCACATAACCATCAGCTCCGTTCTCATATGCCTCACTAATAGTTTTATTATCAGAACTTGTTGACAAAATAATTACGGGGACTAAACGATACCTTGAATCCTTTTTTAGAAATTTAAGCACATCCATCCCATCGACTTTAGGTAGATTAAGGTCTAATATAACAAGTTTAATTTTTAATTGCACTTCTCCATCCCATTTAATAATTGATTCTTGAAAATAATCTATAGCGTCCTGACCATCTCGTACTAAGACAACCTCCTTTTTAATGTCACCTTCTACGAGAACTTCCATAATTAACTCAGCATGGTCTGGATCATCTTCAATAAGTAGAATCTTTATCTCTTTCAAAATATCCTCCCTTCCTTTTGCTGTATAAAGTAGATAGTAGAGAGAGCTATCCCCCACTGCCAACTAAAGATGCTAACATAATCCTACTCCCTACTCTCTACTATCTACTTTTTTAATAACGGGTATTGTAAAGCAAAATCTTGAACCTCTTCCATCATAAACAGGACTTTCTATCCAGATTTTTCCTCTGTGGTGCTCAATAATCTTTTTAACTATAGCCAGCCCAACGCCTGTCCCTTCTACCTCTATATCGTTAAGCCTCCTGAACATCTTAAAAACCTGATCCTGATATTCCTTCTGGATGCCAATACCAGTATCTTCGAAAAAAAAATTTATAGTAATCTGCGTTTTTTTCACATCCAATCTTAATCTCCATTAATTCCCCCTTAATCCCCCTAACTCCCCCCCGCTTCTTGCTTTCGCAAGAAAGCAGCGGGGGGGACAAAGGGGGATTAATGGGGGATTTAGTAAGGGAAACAGAAAGATCGCCATTACCTATGAACTTGATTGCGTTAGTAAGTAAATTTGAAAATACATCCTTCATTCTCTCCCTATCGCAAAATACAGTTGGCAGATTATCCTGAACTGAAAGTTTAATTTTGTTTTCTAATATCCTATTTTGTAACGTATTTACCACATACTTAACTATAGCGCCGCTATCGTTATCTCGAAGATTATATTCAATCTTTCCAGCCTTTAATACCTCCATAACCTCACGTATCTTTTGATTCATCCTCTCTGTATTTACTTTAATCCTGGTTATAAACTGCCTCCCTTTATCATCAAGCACATCCTTATAGACCTTGCATAATCTTGACGTATAACCTTCGATTGCAAACAACGGCTCCTTCAAATCATGTGAGACGATATAAATAAAATCCTCTAATTCACTATTTATCTTTTCAATATTTTCTTTCCCTTCTTGAAGTTCTTTTGTTCGATCTTCGATCTTTTGCTCCAGATTATCCACATATCTCTGTAACTGTTTCCTTGCTTTTCCTAATTTGTATACCATTTTGTTAAACGAAAAAGCCAGAAATGCAATCTCACCACTTGACTCAACGTTTATATGATAGTCCAAATTCCCTTCGGCAACTACAGTTGCGCCTTTGACTAATTCATTTAATGGCCTTGTCAATCTCTTAGAGATAATAAATGTAGCCGCAACAACTCCCACAATCATCAGCAAGACTAAAAATCCAAGTATCTTATAGAATGTGTAAATTGGATAATAAACCATTGACTTATCTAGACTTTCCACAAATATCCAATATCCCTCGTCGTCTGAAGGGGCAAAATGAATCGGTATGAAATTGAAAAAATTTTTATTTATTAATTTGTTTCCTGAATTTCCCGACAAAATAAGAGATGCTACTTCCTCCGGAAGGTCATTTTTTAGATTTTCTCCTATATTAAGGTCGCTTAGACCTCCCCATAGTTTTGATACATCAGGATGTAATAGATAAAAACCATCTTTATCCAATAAATACGAATCAACTCCCTTTATGAAATTTTGTGTTAAGACATTCTTAAGCAGAAAATCCGCCAGAACATTTAACACAAGAATACCTCTTTTTTGCTTTTCCCTATCAAAGACAGGCACCGCATATCTTAATATTTGCTTATGGGGGCTTTCTATCTCACCATGTTCTCTGTTTAAATCAAGTTTTGATACATAAATCTCCCCCTCGTTTAGTTTTACAGCCTCTTTGAAATAATATCTGTGGCTCTTGCCTTGAAGCTCTTCAGGCGGGACAATATCAGCGTAATCTCTGTATAGTAAATCTACTCGCACTATTTCAAGGCCAAATTCATCTATATAACGTATCTGGTCGTAAATACCCCTCCCTTCAGAAATCGTCTTAAACCATACCTCTACCTCGGATTTATAGTGGTTGATTTGCTCAGTATCTTCTCTTGCTATAGCATCAACCATATTTAAGAGAAACGGATTATTACTGAGAGACCTGATATCTTTCTCTATAGAATTTATAAAATAAACAGCCTTCTCTGCCTTGTTTTTCGTGATTTGCTGAAAACTTTCTATCTTATCCTGCTTTAAAGACTTTGTCGTATGCAAGGCAAAGAATGCACTAATAATAATTATGGGCATAATTATTACAGAAAGAAATATCACAAGTATTTTGTCTCTAATTTTATACATGATTTTGCTTTACCTATACATTAAATCTCTTATTGCATTAGATTGCTATAACATTCTACCCATTCAGGCAGTTTATCTGCCAGATTAAGCGTTCTCAAATACAACATGTCAACGTATGGGAAAGTAGTGGTATCGGGAGTACAATCCTTCTGCATTACCAGCGCATTTGCCACATGCACAGCCGTTAATGCAGTAAGTCCTTTTAAGAATTTCTTGGTTGATCGTGACTTTAAAATACCACCAGTTGGTTTTGTTTTATCTACAGTCTTATCAGAATGATTGCTTAAAGTTGTAAATACGTTCTCAATCAACTTTGACGGTTCGTGGTGAAAAGCCACTATTTCAACTATACTATCAGGAATCCCCCATAACCCTAACAGATAAGCCCCTAATTCTGCATGGGAAGTCTTCATAACAACATATTCAGCCTCTACAAAATCACTACCGGTCTTTTCAATAAAGTTCATCACCTCTTTATATTGATCAGGAACTTTCAATAGAATCAACTTTCCTATGTCATGCAATATACCAGCTATCAATGCCTCCTCAGCCACATTTCTTTCAGCCAATTCAGCACGAGCAATATCCCTGGCAAGCCTACCTACCATCAGATTGTGCCTCCACATTTCTTCTAAAGAAAATTCAAGAAATTCTGCTTTTTTTGTAAATGAAGAAAATACATGAATAGAAAGTACAAGCGCCTTCAACGTTTCTATCCCCAGATAAACCGTTGCTTGCTGTGGATCAGTAATTCTCTGAGGAAGACCAAAAAAAGCCGAATTAACAAGCTTTAAGATTTTGGTAGACATTGAAACGTCTTGAGAAATAATTTCTCCCACTTTTTTAAGAGATGCCTCAGGAGACTGCATTTCTTTTAAAATCAAACCGTATAATTTTGGAAGACAGGGTAAATCTTTTATTCCTGTAACTGTCTTTACCAACGTTTCATTTCTCAATAAATTTTGAAGTTTATATGTACGTTCGATTGTGTACTTCATAATCTCTACATCACACGGTTTCATCAGAAACTGATGTGTGCATTCAACAGATCTCATTGTCATTGCTCTATCCGAATTTTCAGAATGCATAATGCGAACAGTAGCAGGATAGCGTTCCATAACTATATCGAGTAATTTTACACCATCAATTTCCGGCATATCCATATCAGACACAACAACGTCAAATGAGGATTTTTCCATGGATTTCAAGGCATCTTTTCCACTTCCGGCAAACTCCATATCCCATTCGTAACGCATTGGATGCAACATTCCCTTTAACTCCTGAATTACTTTTTGATCATCATCTACAAAAAGAATTTTTCTCATCTCATATGTCCTTTTTTACTACGTCGAAGGGGTCAGGTCTTGAATATTGACAAAATTATAGGCAAAATATAGCCAATACTATTGTGTTTTGTAAATATTCAAGACCTGACCCCATTCGTGTATTAAGATTTTGTATATCTAAATATATGTATCGGAAGATTTTCTTTAAACTTTATTTGTATTTTATTAAAATGATCATTTTGATTCAGAAAATGAATTAGCAGCAGAAGGATGGGATATAAAAGTGGGAACTCGCCTGGTTAGATTACCATCTGGAAAATCTCTAAATTGGAAAAAAGATGTATTTGAGGTTCTCAATATCAAAAGACAAAGAAGAGTTAGATTATTTCAGAAGTGCAGCTTACAGAAGTATAAGCAATATACAAAAGTCTCTTAAGGGGGGTTAAGGGGACAGGCATCCTTTTTTACGATCCTTACTACGAAAAAGAAGCCTGTCCCTTTAAATCAAAACCATTCATACCTGGCATATTTACATCGCACAGTATCAAATGAATCTTTGTATCTTTGAAAACTTCAAGGGCTTGATCAGCATTTTTTGTAGTAATAACGTTTAAACCTTTTAACTCCAAACTGTACTTAATTATGTGGGATATAGTCTCAGAATCTTCGACCAACAATACATTGTGAGTTTTCTTCTGCTTTAATTTATTAAACAAGGAAATAACATACTGCGAAAGACATCCTTTTTCAAACGGTTTGGTAAAATATTCCAATGCCCCTACTTCAAAACCCTTTTCCCTCTCAAGTAGGGTATCATGTGAGGTCATCATTATAATCGGTATATGCATGGTAATTTCAGTCCTACGCAAAGCGCGGCAGGCCTCATAACCATTCATTACTGGCATTTCCACATCCATCGTTATTAAGTCGGGTTTATGTTTTTGTGCTATCATTAATGCTTCCTTCCCGTTTTCAGCCAACAAAACTTTATAACCGGCGTTGGTAAATTCATCCTGCAAAATTTTGCGGATAAGATTACTGTCATCGACGCATAAAATTGTCTCTTCACGTGATTGGAGATTATCAGAAATATCTTCAATAGCAGTGAACAAAACTTTAGCGGAAACAGGTTTTTCAAGAAAACTCTTAACCCCCAGTTTAAGGCATTTTTTTATGTTACCTTCATTATTTTCTGTCGAGAGTACAATAATTGGGATATCTGCAATATTTACGTCATCTTTAATCTTTTCGCAAAGTTCATAAATGGTTATGTCTGGCAAATAGAACTCAGTTAATATCAAAAATGGTTTTTCATTCTTAATCAGTTCTATCCCGTCTTTCCCGCTTTCTACCTCAAGAATTGAGAATTTCTGTTCACCAAACATTTTTTTTAAGTATAAGTCGCGACATCCTGGAATTATCTATTAAGACAACCTTTTTCATGTCCATGAGTTAAATTGATTTTTAAAAAGTTGTAATATTCAACTCTAAATTTACGGCCACAATTATTTTAAATGAGTTTCATTTTAAGATTTGAAATACAACCCGCAGGATTTAGACTTTTGGGGCATGACTGGTGGCAGTTGAATATTGCATGGCACCTCCATACTCCATTTTCAACATTCACAATACCAAGGCGTTCATCTTGGGCATCATCTCTTGAGTCAACATAAAAACGATTTACCCACAACAATGCAGCAGGTCCGAGGTATTCATCGTTAGTCAATGTAACCATACACGAGGAGTAACAACAACCACAAAGGATACAATCTATCAATCCATCCAATTTTGCTCTTTCACTATGCGTTTGCAATCTTTCATGATCTGAGGGTAAGGTTTTAGAAATTAAATACGGCTTTATAAATTCGTATTTTTTCCAGAAAGGTTCCAAATCTACAAAGAGATCCTTAATAATATCCAGATGACCCAGAGGTCTGATTGTTACTTTGTTTCCTTTTAGATTCGAGACTAATGTATTACAAGCGAGTCCGTATCTGTCATTTATGTGCATGGCACAGGAACCGCATACTGCTGACCTGCATGAAGACCTGAAGGCTAAAGAATTATCCAGCTTTTCCTGAATATAGAAAAGACCCTCCGATACAGTTAAATCTTTCCTTACAAATGGGACTTGAAATTTTTGGAAATAAGGTTTTCTATCTTTATCAGGATCAAAACGAAATACCTTAAAACAGATTTCACGCTTTTTTGCCAATTGTTATCTTATACCTCCATATAAAATCTGCAACAAATCCCCTTACCCCCTTTACTAAAGGGGGAAGAGTATCCCTTTAATCCCCCTTTAGGAAAGGAGGAAGGGAAATCCTTTTAATCCCCCTTTGAAAAAGGAGTGAATCCACCTGTTTCCCCCTTTGGAAAAGGGGGATTAAGGGGGATTTAATATTCCCTTGCCTTTGGTTCAAAAGGACCCAATACTACTTCCTTATAATCTAATTTAACTCCTTCATCAGAATAATAAGCAAGCGTGTGTTTCAAAAAATCCTCATCATTCCTTTCAGTAAAGTCTGTTCTGAATTGTGAACCTCTGCTTTCTTCTCTTGCGAGCGCTCCGGCAATAATGGCCTCAGCGACATCCAAACTACCCTTCAATTCAAGTACCCACATTAACGAAAGGTTTATTTTACACTTTTTATAGTTTAAGCTTATGTTCTTGTATCGTTCCTGCAATTGTTTTATCTTATTAAGGGCAGACTTTAAAGCTTCTGCATTCCTAAAAATTCCAACCTTTCCTTCCATTAACTTATTCAATTCTTCTTTTATATTAGATGTATTTTCCTTGCCATTTGAGTTGAGAATACTCTCTATCTTTCTATTTTCACATTTTAGGGCATCATCCAATATCCTATCCTTATTATTGCACCGTGGCGGCACGCTGCCATAAATGGCGCCCTGAGCATAGTTGGCTGCATTCTCGCCGGCTATGGTTCCAAATACAATTGTATCAAGTAAGGAATTACCACCCAACCTGTTTGCGCCATGAACACTCACACAGGCTGCTTCTCCTGCAGCATAAAGACCCTTAATCTGCGTTTCACAGTCTTTATTACAATCAATTCCTCCCATTGTGTAATGTTGTCCGGGTTGCACCGGTATTGGTTCATAAACTGGATCAATGCCAGCAAACTTCATACAAATTTCTCTGATTCCTGATAGTCTGGACATAATCCTATCTTCACCTAGATGCCTCAAGTCTAAAAGTACATACCTCGAAGCGAAGTCCGTAGGATCTTTCAATCCCCCTCCTTCCATTATCTCTTTTGTTATATTTCTAGAGATTATGTCCCTTTGTGCTACCTCCATTGCTTTTTTGGAATCTTTATACTTCTCTAGAAATCTTTCACCTTTGTTGTTAATTAAATATCCTCCCTCTCCTCTACAACCTTCTGTAATCAAAATGTTCTTTCCCACTAAAGTTGTAGGGTGAAATTGTATGAATTCCATCTCTTTCAAGGGTACATCTGCCCAATATGGTACTGCCATACCCATTCCGGTATTTATCAACGCATTTGTAGTCTTTCCATAAACCCTGCCTGAACCTCCAGTAGCAAAAATTACCGCATTTGTTTTAAATGCAGAAAGATTGCCATTCTTAATATCCAGTCCTATTAAGCCTATACATCTTCCATTTTCAACTACTATTCTTGTTACAAGCCATTCATTATAAAGCGTTAGTTCTTGTCTTTCTGCTACCTGTCGAAATTTTACAATCTGTTCATACAGGGTATGAAGCAAGGCATGACCAGTTTTATCTGTTGAATAACAAGTTCTGGGAAAGCCAGCACCACCAAAAGGTCTTTGTGCAATTTTGCCTTCATCATTTCGGTCAAAAGGACAACCCCAATGTTCAAGCTCAACTATCCTTTTTACGGCCTCTTTTGTCATACGTATAACAGCATCTTGGTCAGCCAGATAATCGCTACCCTTAATCGTATCGAATGCGTGTTTCTCCCAATTATCATAGTAACTTCTGGGATGGTTGCCTAGTGCTGCATTTATACCACCCTGTGCCGCAACAGAATGAGATCTGAGTGGATAAACCTTCGATATTAAAGCCACTTTTACGTTTCTACGGTCTAATTCAAGAGCTGCACGTAAACCTGCAAGTCCGCCACCAACGACTATAGTATCATGATAAATTGGTTTCATATAAATTAGCTTTCGGGAGGAATCCAGGAATCTATTTTCGTGTTAAAATGCCATAATTAGCGAACAAAGTGAGCTAATTTATCAAAACACCGGAAAAAATATTGCAATACTGAGTATCACAATTATTAAAAATACTATAAATGAAATCCAGAAATACTTTTTGTGAAC
The DNA here is from genome assembly GCA_001723765.1 of Candidatus Scalindua rubra. Classification (GTDB taxonomy): domain Bacteria; phylum Planctomycetota; class Brocadiia; order Brocadiales; family Scalinduaceae; genus Scalindua_B; species Scalindua_B rubra. The sequence goes on along the minus strand of MAYW01000011.1, from coordinate 22,675 downwards.
ACGACTTAGATTAAGGCTGTAGACGCAATCCCAATTCTACAAAAAGTAATAGAAGGCAAAGAATAGTTAGATTATTTTAAAAGTGCAGCTTACAGAAGTATAAGCAATATACAAAAGTCTCAGAAGAAATGATTTTTGAGACTACTTTAAAAAAAACTAGCCTTTAAAAACTCCCGGTTCATACGGGCAATGTTTATAATGGATATCTCCTTAGGACACTCTACTTCACACTCTGTTTCATTGGCGCAGTTTCCAAAGCTAATTCATCCATTTTGTCTATCATTGCAAGAGCCCGTTTCTTTGCCTCTAACTGCCCCTGAGGAAGCAGGGCAAACTGGGAAATCTTGGCGCCCACAAAAAGCATAGCAGATGCATTAGGACACGCGGCTACACAGGCTCCACACCCGATACAGGAGGCGGCATCCATTGCTTTTTCAGATGCCTCCTGAGGAACAGGTATAGCGTTTCCATCAGGCGCACCACCGGCATTAACCGATATATAGCCTCCTGCCTGAATAATTTTATCAAATGCACTTCTGTCAACAACAAGATCCTTTACTACCTTAAAGGCCCGTGAACGCCACGGTTCAATTACTACCGTATCACCGTTCGAAAAATGACGCATATGTAGTTGACAGAGGGTTGTTCCCTTTTCCGGGCCGTGAGCACGTCCGTTTACCATGGCGCCGCACATACCACAGATACCTTCCCTGCAGTCATGATCAAATGCTATGGGATCTTTACCTGAAAGAATCATTTCCTCATTGACAACATCAAGCATCTCAAGAAAGGACATGTCCGTTGATACATCCCTTGCCTCGTATGTCTCAAATCGACCCTTGACATCAGGCCCCTTCTGACGCCAGACTTTCAATTTCAGATTCAAGCAATTTTTATCACTGGTCTTTGTCACTTATAGCTCCTTTGTGTTAATTTAACATTTTCAAATTTCAGATGCTCCTTGTGAAGTACCGGTTCACTGCCATCTCCTGCATATTCCCATGCTGAAACATGACAGAAATGTTTGTCATCACGGAGGGCCTCGTTTTCTTCAGTCTGAAAGGCTTCATTAAAATGGCAGCCACAGGACTCTTTTCTTGCAAGTGCATCTATCACCATGAGTTCGCCAATCTCCAGAAAATCTGCAACTCGACCTGCTCTTTCAAGACTCTGGTTGAACTCCTTTCCAGACCCTCCCACAAGAACATTTTCCCAGAACTTCTCCCGGAGACCTGCGATAAGCTCTTTTGCTCTCTTAAGACCCTCATCCTTTCTCTCCATACCACAGTACTCCCAGAGGATATTCCCCAGTTCCCTGTGAAAATCGTCTACTGTTCTTTTGCCTTTTATAGAAAGAAGTCTCTTTATGCGCTCCTCAACTTTCAGTGAAGATGCATTGAATTCCTTGTGATCTTCATCTGTTTTTTCAAGGGAAGCCTGAGCAAGATAACCGCCTATTGTATAAGGTATAACAAAATATCCGTCTGCAAGGCCCTGCATTAACGCACTTGCCCCGAGACGGTTTGCACCGTGGTCCGAAAAATTCGCCTCTCCCAGTACAAACAGACCGGGGATAGTACTCATCAGGTTATAATCCACCCAGAGCCCTCCCATGGTGTAGTGAACAGCAGGGTATATCATCATGGGTGTTTCATAAGGGTTATCTGCCGTTATCTTCTCATACATCTCAAAAAGATTGCCGTATTTTTTGGCAATGACATCACGGCCATCCCTTTTGATGGCATCCTTGAAATCAAGGTATACTGCGCGTCGTGTATCCCCTACCCCCTTGCCCATATCGCACTGGGTCTTGCCACTTCTTGATGCCACATCCCTTGGCGCCAGATTTCCGAAACCAGGATATCTCTCTTCAAGGTAATAGTCTCTTTCATTTTCCGGGATCTGATTAGGAGGCCTCTTGTCTTCGGGATTTTTGGGAACCCAGACCCGACCGTCATTTCTAAGGCTTTCACTCATAAGGGTCAATTTTGATTGATACGTGCCATGAACAGGGATACAAGTTGGATGAATTTGTGTAAAACAGGGATTTGCAAAAAAAGCGCCTTTTTTGTATGAAGCAAAGGCAGCGGAGATATTCGATCCCATGGCCATTGTTGAAAGATAGAAGGCATTTCCGTAACCTCCGCTTGCAAGCACAACAGCGTCAGCCGAGTATTTTTCAAGTTCACCAGAGACAAGATTTCTGACGATGATGCCCCTTGCTTTTCCGTTTATGACCACAAGATCAAGCATCTCTCTTCTTGTGAAAAGTCTGACATTGCCGGCCGCAATCTGGCGTGAAAGTGACCCGCATGCGCCCAGGAGAAGCTGTTGCCCGGTTTGGCCCCGGGCATAAAAAGTTCTTGATACCTGGGCGCCGCCAAAACTTCTGTTTGCAAGCTGGCCACCATACTCCCTTGCAAAAGGGACCCCCTGGGCAACGCACTGATCAATAATATTGTTACTAACCTGCGCTAAACGGTAGACATTTGCCTCCCTTGATCTGAAATCACCGCACTTTATAGTATCATAAAAGAGACGCCATATGCTGTCCCCATCATTCTGGTAATTCTTGGCAGCGTTTATCCCGCCCTGGGCAGCAATACTGTGCGCACGGCGCGGGCTGTCCTGGATGCAGAAGGTTTTTACATCATAACCCAGTTCCGCAAGGGTGGCTGATGCCGAACTACCGGCAAGACCCGTACCCACAACGATAACTTTAAATTTCATCTTGTTTGCAGGATTTACCAGTTTTAGCTCGAATCTTTGCCTATCCCACTTTTCCGAAAGCGGACCATCTGGGACTTTTGAATCAAGATGCATTTTGTTTCCTTTTTAAGAAATAAACGAGATGTAAACCGGTATAAAACCGAATCCAAACGCTACTGCCAGGCTGAATATTGTACCTATCACACGAAGAAGTGGCATGTATTCTGAGTGATTGGAACCCAGAGTCTGGAATGCACTCCAGAACCCATGACTCACATGGGTGGCGACAATGGCCATGGCCACAATATAAAAAGAAGCATAACCTGGATTTGAAAATATATCTAATGCAATCTGATAGATAGTCCTATCTGTTTTGTCCACAAAGTGAAAATCAATAAGATGAAAGATAACAAAAAAAAGTATAAAAAAACCGGTATAGGGCATTGTCCCGGAAGCGATCGTTCGCCCGCCGGTATTGATCTTCATCATATATCTTTTAGGCCTTGCACGAAAATTTTCATAAAAAAGATAAATCCCGGTAAAAACATGGACCACTGCAAAAAAAAGAAGTCCAATTTCTGCAAGATTTATGAGAGGGCCTAGCGTATGGAGACGCTCAACATAGGAGTTGAATGCATCTTTTCCAGCAAAAATTGTCAGGTTGCCTGCAAGATGGCCGATTAGGAAGATACAAAAGCCAAGTCCGGTAAGAGCCATCATCAGCTTTTTCCCGATTGAAGAGCCTAGTGTGCGTATAAACCAGTTCAAATTCCACCGCATAATTTTTAAGCATATATTTAAAAATCTAAAAGGAGTCAATTCACAAACAAATGCCAGTACAAAGTCCTCTAACCGTTTCAGCGGATTTTTTTAAAGCCTCAGTTTCTTCTTGATTTAGCTTTATTTCAATGATTTGCTCGGCGCCATTCTTACCTAACTTTACAGGAACTCCAATGAATATATCATTTAAACCATACTCCCCCTTGCACAATACCGTACATGGCAGTATCTTTTTTTTATCCTTAACAATTGTATCTACCATTTCGACAATTGAAGCTGCAGGCGCATAGAATGCGCTTCCTGTTTTCAAAAGACCGACTATCTCCGCGCCTCCATCTCTCGTTCTCTTGATTATGGCATCTAATTTGTCTTTAGGAAGCAATTCTGTTACAGGTATACCTGCTACTGTTGTATATCTTGCCAAAGGAACCATAGTATCACCATGTCCTCCAAGAACAAAGGCATGGATATTTTCTAACGACACACCTAATTCCATTGCAACAAAGGTTCTCAATCTTGATGTATCTAAAATCCCTGCCATACCAATAACCCTTTCCCTTGGAAATTTACTCACCTTATACGTTACGTAAGTCATTACATCAAGTGGATTAGAAACCACGATTAAGATTGTATCAGGAGACTTCTGCACAGCCTGTCCCACAACACTTTTTACAATCTCGGTATTAACTTTAACAAGATCATCCCTGCTCATTCCCGGTTTTCGTGGTAAACCAGATGTTATAATAACTAAATCTGAATCCTCAGTTTCTTCGTATGAGTTAGTTCCAATAATTTTGCAATCATAGTTATAAATTGGACCAGCTTCCATCAAATCAAGTCCCTTACCCTGTGGTAAACCTTCAACTATATCAATAAGCACAATATCCCCATATTCCTTTTCAGCAAGTCTTTGTGCAGTTGTAGCGCCAACATTACCAGCGCCGATAACAGTTATTTTCATTTTAAACTGTCATGACCTTATAAGGTCACCGCAAAGTATTAAAATTCTAGATTCCCGTTTTCACGGGAATGACAAGTGTGCCTTAATAAATGTCATTCCCGACCTTGATGCTTCGACAGGTTCAGCATGGTGAGGAGTTCGGCTGAGGCGCACTCGAAGCCTTCATCGAACCATCGGGAATCTATTTTCCTGGCAAAAACCTTTAAAAAATATTCCAACAAAAAACCCACCTTTATCGGTGGGTTTTTTTAGTTAATTATTGATTTTTATACTTGAACAAATACTTGCATCAAAGCATTAATCGCTTAATAAGCTAACATTTCTATTAAAATTGTGGTGATTGTATGGATCACTATGACACGACTGACACCTCAACTTAATATTACCTTCTTCCTTCCATCTTCCGTATAGCTTCCCATGTAGAGATTTCACACCCATATCAAGCAGTGCATGATCTGGCCCACGAAACGGGATATGACATTTTTCACATACCTTCGCCTCCGATGCTTTTGATCGTGAAAATAAATGCTTGGGATGACAGCCCTCACAGCTACCTCCTGGCCCCGTATCCCATGTCTTACTTAAACCAAGCATGTGGCATTTCTCACAATCCTTTCTCATCACTGCATTCTTGGTACTAGATACAAAACCATCAAATTCCGCTACTATACGTCCAGTATAATGTCTGCTCTGTGCAAAATCATTATACATTGTCGCGTGACACTCACCACACTTGCTTGGCAAAACACTACCTCTTCTTTCAACAATCTGACCATGGTCATCTCCATGGCATTCCAAACATGACACACCCCCTTTCGCATGTGGACTATTCGTCCATTCTTTTACAATCTTTGGTGTTGCATGTCTGTGGCAAGCATAACAATCATCCTCAGAAAAGGTACCAAACGGCGGTATCTTTTTTTCTGCATATGCTTTATACACATCTGCACTCCAACTTGGATGCACCACACCTATATGGCAATCCGTACAAAAGAAATCCGCTAGAGCGCCATCTTCACCCTTTCTCTTTGATTGTGAAACCTTTTCAAGGTGAGTTTTATCCTTTGTATACTCTTTATTGGTATGACAATTAACACAATTACCATTTATTATAGGTATGCTATCTTCAGCAACATCTATAAATAAACCTGAATTTGGACTGGTAAGATAGGTTTTTCTCATATGTTCAAATGAATCGTGGGCACCATCACTTAACTTTGCATGCAAGAAACCTTTCAGGCCAGGACCAACATGACAAGTGTGGCAACTATGTACATGCTCATTATGATGCTTTGAACTCATAAAAGAATCGTAGTGTACTTTCATCTCATGGCAACTGCCACAGAATTCACTTGATTCAGCATAATGCCAAAACTTTCTACCCCCAACCAAAGCAACAGCCACAAAGACAATAAAAAGAACACCAACTAATTTCTTGTGTTTATTTATTTGCTCTAGTACTAGCTTTAGGATGTTTATGACTTTGTCCTTCATGTCTCACCCTCCATAGAACCCTCCTTAATTTGTTATCTTATGATGACTTAAATACCTTAATGTAACTAAATTAATTTTGGGCATATTACCAAAAAATAACCTTAATATCAAGACCTTTTTAATGATGAAAACGCAATCTTATTTAATATTGATTTAGTCAAATATTGATTGTATAATTATTATTTAAATATTTTATTGGCTATTGAATTTGTTTCGGAAAGTATGAGATCCCGACCCCCATAGCTTCCTTGCGTAAGCTAGGAATGGGGGCGGGATGACAATTATGACACAGCCTCTAAAGGGGGGTAAATCCCCCTTGATCCCCCTTTATAAAAGGGGTAAATCCCCCTTAGTCCCCCTTTAGAAAAGGGGGATTCAGGGGGATTTGTTCACTATTGACTTTAATGTCTGAAATTTTTTAACAATCTATCGAAACTAGGAGGCAAGTAATTGAAGAGGATTTTGTTTTTTCTAATCGTTTTAACTCTATGTATACCCGGTTCATATGCACAAACAGCCGAAAAACCAGTAAAGAAAAGTTGCCCTAATTGCAATAAAACATATGTTACAGAAGGCTTATATTGCCCTCAAGATGGGAAAAGGTTGATATCGCTATCTACTAAGATAGATACAAGTGAAAAAACCCGAGAAACCCAGAAAGCATTGGAAGAAGATTTATCTAAAAAGATAGAGAAATATATACAAAGTGCAGATTCTTTGCGTGAAAGCTCTAATGATTACAAAGGCGCATTAGATTTTTATAAAAAAGCCTTAGAACTAGATCCTGAAAGGTCATATATTCACTGGTACATAGCAGGTACTTACTGGAAGCTTAATAACCACAAAAAGGCATTAGAACATCTGGAAAAGTGTAGGGGCCTTCTGCCACAGGTTCCAGAGGAATTAAATGAAGTTGACGATTTTGTAATCAAGATAATGGAATACCTGGACATAGATACTAAAAGAAAAATTGCCAAGAAAAGAGTCAGCGATAGAACGCCCATAATGGAGGATACTTTAAAGGCTTTCGGCGATAAATGGGAAGAAATGGTACTCGTACCAGCCGGTGAATTTACAATGGGTAGCAGTGAGGAGGATTTTATTCCAGAAGAGATGCCTCAACACACAGTATACCTTGATGCATATTATATAGATAAGTATGAGGTTACAAATGCCCAGTACTGGAAATTTCTGGAATACATAACAAGAACCAATGACCACAGTAAATGCTCCCCATCAGAACCTATTAATAAAAACCATCTGCCAGGCAATCCCTTTAGGGGCTACGAATATAAGTATTACAATTATCCCGATTATCCGGTTAATCGAATAGATTGGTATGATGCATATGCTTATGCCGCATGGGCCGGTAAACGCCTGCCAACCGAGGCAGAATGGGAAAAGGCGGCAAGGGGTACAGACGGGAGGAGATTCCCATGGGGTAATGTCTGGGAAATCAGATACTGCAACGTTGGCACTTCAGGTAACTTGCCTATAAGTGTAGGAAGTTTTGAGCAGGGAAACAGCGTTTATGGTTGTTACGATATGTCAGGGAGTATCTCTGAATGGTGTAGTGACTGGTATCATCCTGAATATTTCTACAATAGCCCAAAAAAGAATCCCAAGGGACCCAAAAAAAGTACCGGTAAGAGAATTATCAAAGGAGGGTCCATGTTTGCCCAAAACGTCTACAAGTTGCGTTGTGCTGTGAGGATGTTTGGTGAACCTGAAGATAGAAACAAAAGTGTCGGTTTCAGGTGTGCAAAGGATATAAGTGAATAATTGTAATATAATGCCCTTCGGGCAGACTACAATTGTTAAAGGAAGGGTCCTATAGCGATCCGATTGTCATCCTGAATCTTGGCATGCCCACTTTGGAAGGCTTATTTCAGGATCTCTGACTTAGATGCTGAAATAAGCTATCCAGGGATCGACCCACGATTCAGCATGACAGAAAGCGAAGAGTTCAGACTGCCTATTGATCCAGGGGGTCATAATCTGTAACTCTGTAATTGCATTTGATAATTCAAAGGACTATTCTGTAGTAGTTCCTGCTCCTTCTTTTAATGCTTGTGCTTCCTTTGCCTGTTTAAGAAATGCGTCTTTCCTTTCCATAGCTCCCGTAAATTTTGCGTCAAACTCCAGAAGGCTTGGCGAGCCTCTACCCGTTTTCTTTACCATCCTATACTTTTCAAATTCATCTCGTGCATCCGCTTTCTTGCCCATTGCCTCCAAAACCTTTCCCTTGTTAAAATAAGCATCTGCAAAACCTCGATCAATTGAAACAGTCTTATCATACTCATCAATGGCCTCATCTAATAGTCCCTGCTTATGATAGAGGGTGCCAAGATTGAAGTGGGCATTAGCATAATCGGGGTTTGCTACGATCACCTTTTTATTCTCTTCTATCGCCTCTTTGAACATATTTTTGCTGGCATAAATTACACCCAGGTAATAATGCGCATCTGCCATCTCTGGATCTATTTCTAAGGCTTTGTTTATGTTATTAATAGCTTCATCACTCATACCCTTAAGATAATATACCAAACCCAAATTACAATATGTATCTTTATTATCCGGTTTTAATTCATTTGCCTTTTTGAGTTCTTTCAGGGCCTTATCATATTCATCCATAGCAATATACGCAATGCCCAGGTTGTAATGAACCCTTTCATAACCCGGTTTAAGCTCAATAGACTTTTCGTAACAGGTTATAGCCTTTTCAAGTAAGTTAAGGTCCTGATATGCAACACCCAGATTGTAATGAGCACTTGCATTATAAGGGTCATATTCCAGGACCTTTCTATATTGCTCAAATGCCAGATCCATTCTCTTTAGTTGTTGATAAAAAATACCCAGTTTGATACGAGCTTCTGAATCTTTAGGATCTCTTTCAACTGCTCGTGTATATATCAGAAGCTTGTCATCCGGCACCCCAATTTTATTATATGTCTCTGATAGCTTCTTATTGGCCTCAATATAATCAGGACGCAATTCAATTGCCTTTCTAAACTCCTTTGCAGCATCCTCCAACATATCTTTTTTGTAATAAATATCTCCTAGTTTATAATAAGTCTCAGCCACATTTTCGTCCAGCTCAATAGCTCTCTTATACTCTTCAATGGCTTTATCCAACTTGTCCTCAAGGACAAGCTTGTCTCCAAGCTCAATATGGTTTTGTGCATTATCACAGCTTGTGACAATTCCAATTAAAAAGACCACAAATAAATACCTGTATCTCTTTAAAAATTCAGAAAACATCTAAGTTAACTCCTTCCAATCCATGCATAATTAGTATCTGTTGCGGAAAAACGGTTTTGTCACCCTGAACTCGTTTCAGGGTCTATTAACATATTGATACATATAGATTCTGAAATAAATTCAGAATGACACTTTTGACTATTTGGGCTTTCCGCAACAGATACTAATTATGGAAATACTGATCTGATTCGACCACTCTTCGACTTTTTTATCTTTGGAACATATCCTCTTGTTCTAATACCCAGTCTTTGAAACTTGGAATCATGTATCTCTGAATAGCCTCTTTATCTTCCTGTCCACGCATTGCAAGCGCGGCAGCCTCCTTACCTGTCTTTGCCTTTACTATCTTGCTGTAAGTAATATAATCACCATACGCTTGAGGCGTGTTTCCTAATGCAGCATATATCTGACCTCTATTATAATATGCATCTTGATAAATTCGGTCTATCTCCAATACCAGATCATATTCCCGTATTGCTCTCTCCAAATCACCTTTTTTATGATATATCACAGCTATGTTAAACTGAGAATTGGCATGTTTGGGATTTATCTCTAACGCCTTTCTATTCTCCTTTAATGCCTTATCGTATTTCTCCTGAAAGGCATAGACAATACCTTTTTGATAATAAGCCTCTATATTGTTTGGATCTATTTCTAATGCCTTGTCATAGTACGACATTGCCTCTTCAAATTTTTTCTCTCGAAGATTTATCATGCCATAATCAACGTAAACATCTGCGTATTTAGGATTGATTTCCAATGTCTTTTTATATTCACCCATTGCTTTTTCAAGGTTATTGGACTTAAGGTAGGAAACTGCAAGATTATAATGCGCATTATCATGATCAGGATTTAATTCTATAGATTTTAGGTAGAGTGGAATTGATTTATCCTCATAAAGAGCCATGTCCTGATAAGCAACCGCCAGATTGTAATATATAAATGGATTATCAGGATCTAACTTCATGGCTTCTTCATATTCGTCTATTGCTTGCAGGGTATTATCCCATTTGTGATAAAAAACTCCTAAATCTATACGTGCCATAACATTATCCGGAGTTTCTTCAACAGTCCTCATTCTCTTGTCAAATTCAGATTCAGGAGGACCAATTTCTATAAACGTTTCTGATAGTCTTTTATAAGCCTCAACAAATTTAGGGTTTAAGTCAATGGCTTTCCTGTAATATATAACGGCTTCCTCAAGCATTTGTTTTTTTACGTAAGCATTACCTAAACCAAAATATGCCTCTGCCAAATTCGGGTCCTTTTCAATCGCTTTCTTAAATTCAATCGATGCCTCCTCTGCTTTGCCCTGTTCTAACAATGTTTGCCCGACCTCAACATGTGTCTTCGCCTTTCCACAACCAATAAAGGCCACTAATAGAACCAGTGGTATTAAAAACCCTGGTTTTTTAATTTTGTTTTTTATTTTCGTCAGCATGTTTTCCCTACCAAAAAAAATTATAAAAATATATATTACCTAAATTGAGCGATTTTGTAGCCGCAACCTTGAGGTTGCGTAACTTACGAGAACCCATCAAATGATGAAATACGCAGGCTAAAGCCAGCGGCTACAATGGCATGTAAAACAAAATCGCTCAATTTAGGTCAAACACTGTCATTATAAAAAAACCCACCAAAAGGGTGGGATTTTTTATAATGACACCACTAAAAATAAGGGAGCCAGACAAAAGCCCGGCTCCCTTCAGACTAATTTTATACTCCTAAAGAAACCACATAAGGCATTAATGTTCCGGATGCACTTCACCTCTTTGTGGTCGCATAGACCTGGCACCAGGATCAGGTTCATGTTTTTCATCATAAACACCATGCACACCTGCCGCCATTCCCAGCTCTTTGAGTTTTTTATTGATGTATGCAACCTCTTCCGCTGGCGCATGATGTGTATCTAACCAGCCTGGTTCCGGACACAGATCGAAGATCGTCTTGCCAGGGAATTCCTTCACTATCCTTGTCCCTGTCAACTCCTGCAACCAATCACCTTTCCTCCAGAACTCCTGCGGCACCCAATTGATGCCAGCCTTCTTCTCAAGTGCAGTAAATCTTCTTGCCTGCTCTGCGGCTGCCTTCGCCTTCACCAACCATCTGTCCATACCAAAAGAACCATCACAATATGTAGCGTCATTCCATGAACCATGTGCCATCCCCTTGAATATGTATGTCTGCCAGTACCCTACGCTCTCAAAACATACCCTCTCTATGTCTGAACAATTCGACATCCTGAACTCACCTGATTCACCTGTCTCTCCACCATATTCCGGACCATCGTGATAAGCGCCAATCTTCAAACTCCATATATGCTGACCACTCCAGTCTGGCGCAAGATCCTTAGGCATTGGTTCGCCCATTCCATCCAACATCAAATTCTCTGCCACCTTAAACGTCTCTGTGTACTTTATGCCTGCATCTTTGCAAGCTTCATCCATGGCCTGCAAGTCCTCTCTGGCAAACCTTGGTGAATGACAGTCGTCACATACTGATACCCATGTATCTCTCTTTTCTTTCCAAAGAGGAGCGCCTCTGTCAGCATTTGACATACCCATACTCGTATACACTGTTGAAAATCTCTGAACATTGTGGTGACCGCCTCTCATATGGCAGTATGCACAGGTTGGTCCAACATAATCAGCATCTTCAAGTTTTTTGCTAAAGTCGAATTCAACTGGATTCCACTTGTTAACCTGATAAACAATGCCGTGTATAGAGATATCATACGCTTCCCAGTCTCTGTGGTCTTTTCCCCAGTGACATGCCTTACACTGTTCGGAGTGCCTTGCAACTGCGGGTGAGAATTGGTGTCTCTGGTGACATGTGTTGCATCGTTCTTCCGCGCTTGTGTGGCAGAAAGTGCATCCAGCAGTATCTCCTGGAGGTCTTTCGATTGACCATGCACATTCAACCTGCGCAAAACTGGAACAAGAAGCATGTGAACCTATACCACCCTGCATCTGCTGTGTGTACTGTTCTTCATGACAATCGCTGACACCACAAGCCTTTGAGCTTGGCATTAAGAGCTTTTGGTGGTTGTTTCCATGACATGTATCACAGCCTGTCGGGCTTGGTTCTGCCTTTGCATGTTCACTCTTCTCATAATCTCTTACTATACCTGGTGTGACTACTGAATGACAACCTAAACATTCTTTAAGCCTAAAAACTCCCTTAATCGGACTTGGAGGCCTTACTTCATCCCTGTTGTACATATAGTCCGGAATGTAATAACGATATGCAGGAAGAGTTCTCCAAAACCTTGAATATTTGCCGGGATAAGGTGGAGCGCCTTTTGGGTATCCCATGTATTTTGCATACAAACCTGAGAAGAAAACCTTTCCGGAATTATCAGGCTCTCCAGGCATACCATAAACCTCGTGCGGCACCCAGTGTGTGATAATTTCTACTGCATTTGCTTCTTTGTTTTCAAAGTTCATACAAAAACAAAATGCAGCTAGAAAAACCAACAATACAGTAATTAAAGTATTTCTTCTTTTTAGCATATTGTATTTACCTTCTCCTTTCCTTTATAACAGCAATTACAATTATAAATATGATTATTAATTATTTATTTTTATTTTGTATAAATTAAACTTTGGAGAAATATAAACACCCCCTTTCACTATTTTTATCACTTAAAAACCACTATTTTTAAAAACAAATTATATATTTTTTTCATTATATGTCAACAAAAACTTGTTAAAAAAATTTGCATTAATAAATCTTTTTCATTTATAAAATTTAAATAACCAAAAACTCAGCATTGTCCGGTTAGGTTTTTGCATGTTTAATTTATTGCCCCCAAAGCTGTCATTCCCGCATGTTCCCCGCTTAAAGCGTGCGGGGACAGGCTTTAGCGGGAATCTAGGATGAATGAGCCTCTTAGATACCCGATAAAAGCATTCGGGTATGACAAAAGCAGCGCATGCAAAAACCTAACAGGACACTACTGATTTTTACTCATAATGAACCTTAAATATTTAGCTTTAGTTGATTTAAATATTATGTATTAATTAGCAATCAAGATGCCAAAAAAACTTCTAATTATTTATTACATAACTTATAATATGCAAACAACTTATAAGGTCTACAGATTTTATGTTCCACTACTTATTTAGATAAAAATGTTTGTTTTCTTTCATTAAAACATAAGCAACTGCATATTCTTTACATAACTTTAACATTTTATATATCTTACATCACTGTCAAATTTAAACCACTATTATCTTTTTAAGGCTGTAATGTGCAAATTTCTTAACCTCTTTTCTATATTGTTAATCAACAATAGCGTATATTTCATATTATGAACGCCTTTTGCCTTCTCAATAAAATCCAATTTCTTCTCATTATCCTCAATTTCAATCTTAATATTTTCAATGTTCACGCTGTTTTTGGCATTTGTTTTTATTTCAGATAATAGTTTTTTCAGCTTTTCAACCGATTTGTTTAAAGACATTTGAAACTCGTCAACATATCTTCCGTATTTGTCTTCATGGCAGGTAACACATGCTTTTTTAACTGATTCAAAGCTATGGCCATCCTTCAAATTCACATGGCAACCGATATTGCATGACATCCCAGCAGTTGCCATAACATCTGGATAGGACCACTCCTCATCATTCATTCCCAGATACAACTTATTTTGTAAAGGATGACAATTAATACACTCTTTTTCAGTTTTTTCGTGATGACAATTTCCACAATCGTTTTCTTCTACAATCAATAAAGGGTGTTCCGCCCCTGTATCATGACAAACATCACATTCTAATAAATTAACTAAATGTTTTTTATGCAAAAAACCCTCTTCTCGGTATGTTTCTTTTTGCAAAAAATCCATATGGCATTTACCACATGTAATAACAGAAACATCATCTGTTTCAGCACTATATTCTACAAAACTTACAGGATGGCATGTTTCACAACCCTCTTCCCTGGACACATGACATTCAAAACACTTTGACTTATGCGGTCTATTAGTAGGATTTGGAGAACTATCATGGGCTACGTTATTGTGGCAATCAACACAATTTAAACCAATAACTTTTTTTAAGTGTTTTTCGTGCTCTATCCGTATCTCCTGCACATTGGTTTTTAGCGCTTTCCAGTCGTTTGTAGAGAGAATATCCTCGTGACACCTGATGCAATTCTCATTCACCAGTTCAGGGGAAGCACTAAACCTTTTTGGAATTATCTCGGAATTATTTGCATGACACTCATCACAAGAAATATATCCTGGATGTAAGGCAGATTGCCTTGAAAAATCAGAATCTCCCTGATCCCGATGACATGACATGCAGAAATGCTTCACTGAAGTTGTGTATTTAACCAGAGAAAAGGCTCCTGCGCCAGCTAAGACGATACTTACAGAAGTAATTATAATTATCAACTTTATATATTTTTTTTTAAATTCCATGTTTTAGCTGATTGTAAACGAAATAAATCCCCCTTTAGAAAGAGACTGTGTCATAATAACGAAAACACGTAATATGTCATTCTGAACCCTGTCCTGAAACAAGTTCAGGATCTCCGATTTCAGAATCTAATGATTTCAATAACTTAGCAACCTAAGAGATCCCGAAACAAGTTCGGGATGACAATTGTGACACACCCTGAAAAGGGGGAATAGGGGACTTATTTGCTTACTTTTTCCCTTTTTTATTAAAAAATTTAAACCTTCCGAATTTCGACTACGGTATCCATCCATCCCTGCCCCCTCCAATCACATCTATTGAAGCAGGAATTATTTTATTAATATGAATGCCATTGCCTTCGTCTTCCCACCAGACGTGAGATGTCTTGGCATTATTACTCTCAAAACTTTTAGCCTGTGCAATATGTCCAAATTGCCAATGACCACAGTTTGTGGCGATAGCAACCACATTGGGATGTATTCCTTGTGTAATTCTCACCTTTGTCTCTATTCTCCCAAGTTTTGAGCTTATTTCCACCTTATCATCATCCTGTAAACCATATTCCCTGGCAATGCCTGCATTAATCCAAAGAGGATTATTATGCAATATTTCAGAAAGTAAGAGACTATTTGCGGTTCTATCAGCGGTATGAACATTCGTTTTGAATGGCACAAGGACAAAGGCATTTCTATTTTTCATTGAAAATTCTTCCATAGGCACGTAAACGGGCATAGGGTCATGCCCTTCTTCCCTTAAACGTTCAGAATAAATCTCGAATTTCCCGGATGGTGTATTAAATCCTTTTCTTTCAAAAAGTTTATACAAGGATTGATTCATTTTAGTATCAAACCAATAACCATGTCCCATTAGATAATAAATACCACCTGCGTCAGATAACTCACTTATATGAGATATAGATGCTTGCAAGAAATTATCTTCGCTCATCTTAAAATATTTCTTAATATTTGGATCTATTTTTTTTGAAATTTCTTTTATAATATTATAAATAGATTTGCTTTTACCTAGCGGTTCAATAATCGGCTGGCTAAAACTGACAAAAGGTACCATTGAAAAACTTGGTGGAGAAAATAATTCTCTTCTCTCAAGATATGTTGCCGACGGAAGAATGATATCTGCCAGGGCAGCAGTTTCTGTCATGTATGAATCAATTGCAACGAAGAACGGAATAATATCTTCATCTTTAAATAATTTAGCGGTATCTTCACTATCCGGACTGGAATAAACCGGATTGTATTCATATGAAATATATACGCCAACCTTTTGCCTTCTACTTTTAACTGCATCAATAATCTCTGCCCTGCTGGCATGCTCCAATACTGAATCATTTTTGCTGTAGTAAATGTTTGAATCTGCAATTGGCTCATTGGGTAATGGCACCGGATCTTGTAAAGCAAACCTTCTTGGAATACAGTAACCACCTTTTGTATCAATATTCCCCGTAATAGCATTTAAAAGCGTTATACATCGCTCTGAATATACACCATTTTTATGTTTTGTAATACCACCTCCACTGATTGCAACTGATGGTTTGAATGTGGCAAATTCTCTCGCAACTCTTACAATATCGGCTACATAAATCCCGCTAATCTGTTCTGCCATTTCTGGTGTATAATACTTTAAATGTTCAGATAGCATTTTAGGTGTAACGTTGGTGTGGTTTTCGATGAATTCTATATCAGCTATTCCCTCTCTCATTATCACATTACAAATTGCAAGCGCAACAAATGCATCAGTACCAGGCCTTATGGGATACCATTCATCACTTTTACCCGACGTCTGTGTCATCCTTACGTCAATGGTAACCAGCTTCGCATAATTTTCAGTTCTTGCAGAGGCAATTCTTTTTGCAAGATTTATAAAAAAGGTGTGTGATTCGTAAGGATTTGATCCAAAAAGCAAGATGTATTTAGAGTTTTCTACGTCAGGCACTTCGAAATCTTCACCCCATGTCAAACGTTGTGCAACTATTTTGTTTTCATTACCATATTTCGAATGAGTTATAGCATTAGGAGAACCAAATGCATTCATAAAACGTTTGACAATTAATTCAGTTGTTAAAGAAGCTTCACACTCAAAGACAAGCTGCTCCGGCATCTCCTTCATTTTTAATTCTTTTAGTCGATAGGTTATTTCTTCAATAGCTTCTTTCCATGAAATGCTCTCCCATTTTCCTTCACCTCTTGCGCCCACCCGTTTAAGGGGCGTAAGAACTCTTTCCTCATCATATAACATATCAAGACCAGCTTCTCCTTTTGAACATGTTTTACCCATATTGTTTGGATTTCCATCAAATCCTTCTATCTTCACAAGACGCCCATAATCGGTAAATCCATATATCCCGCATTCAGCAGGACAGTTTGAACATGTAGTAGGTATGCCATTACGCAGTCTTCTCGAAGTTCTGGCTATATTAATTCCAGGAGTCAGTTTCTCAATTATACTGCCTATGCCTATTTTTGCTCCAATAGCAAAAAAAGCGCTTGCCAGTCCACCCTTTATGATTGTTCTTCTCGAAAATCTTGCCACTTAAATTATCTCCTTTTATAATATTTCTCTCACCAAGACACCAAGAACACTAAGAATTTAATTGTTTAAATAATTTCATTAATGATCCTAGTAATACCATTTTTCATTAACGCTATATCATTTTCATTCATCTTTGTGTTCTTAGTGTCTTTGTGAGAGATTTTTTATTTATTCTAACTAAGCGGTAGACTCTGACCGCCAACAACCATAACATAACGCATTGCAAATATACCAATCATAACTAAAACGGATGCAACAGCATGAGATATGAGACTCTTTCTGACAAAAGGCATCAATAGAAGTATAAGCGGTATTACACTACCAAGGAAAATCTCAACACCCACAAACAAAGGCGCAAAACTTCCCTTTAATATTAGCATAGCAGCATGGTATGCGTCATGATGAGAAGTAAACAGTACAATTAAATCGCACCCAATAAGTGCTAAATCAACAATTATCGTAAATACCAATATTCTTCCTAAATCAATTACCAAGTCCTTATAAGTATTACGTTGGTCAGGTTTGAATATATACATAATCAATACAACTAAAATCATCAATGCGAGACCGGAAACCATTGCCGAGACGAGAAAGATTGTAGGCATTAATGCAGTATTCCAGAGTATGCGCGCCTTGCCAAGGGCCATTATAAAGCCTGTATATCCATGTACTAAAAGGGCCAAAGGTATTCCTACCAATCCACAAATTTTTGCCAATTTCAAATTTTCCCTGAACATATAATATGTATACACTATGCAACATATCGGATAAACAGTAAGAAGGAAGGAACCATACGTAATTGGTGAGGTAAAATTGAAATAAAGAAATAGATGATAGAATCTAAATGGTTGTTCAAGGTCAACAACCAAATTTATGGGTGCAACCAGCAAAAGGACAGTAGCAAGGATAATTGCGCTTTTGGATATAGGTTTGTATCTCTGAATACCAAACCCGTAAGCCAGGGTAGAAAGGATAAAAGACCCTGCACTCAACCCGGTAAGGTAGAAATAATTTGCTATCAATATTCCAAGTGGCATTTCGTGTTGTACGTTGTATATTTCTCTTACTTCAACCATAAATTAGCTCCTTTCAGTCGCCAATTTATTGCATTTTGCTTCGCAAAATAAGATTTAATTTTGAAGGATATTGACGGGCATTGCCCATGCTTAATTCGATATTTGATGTTCATTATTCGATATTGTTTAATTAGATTCTTCGTTCCACTCAGAATGACAGGGTATGTCAGCATGTCATTCCTTCGCTTCACTCAAGGACAGGTCTGAGGGAGGATACGCCTGTCCTGACGACAGGAAGGGACCGAAGAATCTCCAGTTTGAAAGCAAATAATTTTTTGAGCGAGAAAAAATCAACAACTTACAAAACATCGACAAAATTTTGTCGATGTTGAGGCATTAAGTGCCTAATAACCTACACATCAAGTATTTACGGCAAAGGGGTCCATTACGTCCTTGCCGGCTGCAATATAAAAAACTCTGGGATCTGTTCCCATTTCTGGTTTTATTACCTGCGTTGCATTTTCTGCTAAGATTTTTGATATTTCACTGTTCGGATCGTTTAAATCTCCAAATATTCTCGCCCATGGCGGACAACTCTTAACACATGCAGGCTGTAAACCTGCATCCACCCTGTGATGACAGAATTGGCATTTCTGTACGATCTTTCTGATTGGATTTACGTGTCTTACATTGTAAGGACACGAGGCAATACAATATTTGCATCCAATGCATCGATGTGGGTCAACAATAACAATACCATCCTCTCTTTGCCATGTAGCATTTACTGGACAATTCTGAACACAAATGGGATTTTCACAATTGTTGCAAAGGGCCGGCAAAAACGATCTTCTTACATTGGGATATGTGCCCTTCTCAATAACCTTTACCCAACTCCTCGAAACACCTGGCGGGACGTCGTTTTCTACCTTGCAGCTTACTGAACATGAATTACAACCAATACACTTACGAAGGTCTATTACCATCCCATATCTGACTTTGTTCTTCTTACTCTTCATGTTAAACCTTCATGCCCTTTCAGGGCACCACGAAGCATGAAAACATGTCCTGACGAAAGTCAGGATCAGATTCCCTGTCTGCTTCCCAAGTAGGTATTCCTCGGGAATGACAGATAAACATGTCCTCATGTAAATGGGGATTGAATTGTAGAATTATTAGCTTAGAGCGTTACAAGTTGTCATTCCCGACCCAGATCGGGAATCTATTTTCGGATCAAAAAAAAAATCCTGCCAACATGGTAGGATATTTAGAAGCAACTTAAACTTTAAAATATATATAATTCTTCTAAGAAAACAGGCGTTTATTAAAAAACAAATTAAACTGTGCTTTTGGCACCGCTTACCAATTCACTAACAAACTTCCCTACCTTATCAATCAATATGTTATCATCTTGACTACTATATTTTTCTATCTCCTTAACAATAGCGCTTCCAACTATAACGCCATCTGCAACTTCTCCAGCCATCCTTGCTTGTTCAGGCGTCGAAATCCCAAACCCTAAAGCAACTGGCAAGTTTGTTGTCTTTTTTATGTTACGGATATTTTCGGTTATATCATCAGGCAACTTACTTCTCACCCCAGTTATGCCTACAACGGAAATATAATACAAAAAACCCCGGGACCTTTTTACAATTAACTCCATCCGGTCACTTGTTGTAGTAGGCGCAATAAAACATATTATCTTAAATTCCTCCCTTTTACCGGCTTCTATAATATTTTCAGCTTCTTCTATTGGAAGGTCTGGAATTGTAGCGCCATCAAATCCTGCTTTAACTGCATTTTTTACAAAATTTTCACAACCATTTTTATAAAGGATGCTATATGAAATCATAGAAACAATCGGAATTTCCGATTTTTCACGAATATCTTTTACAAGCTCAAGTATGTTTGAAAGTCTAATCCCACTTGAAAGCGCCCTGTAATAAGACGATTGAATTACAGGACCATCAGCAATGGGGTCAGAAAATGGAACACCTAATTCTATCATATCTGAACCTCTTCTGTCAAATTCCAATATCAATGACCTTGTTACTGATAGATTTGGGTCTCCTGCTGTTATAAACGGAATAAATGCAGTTTCATTCTTCTCCCTCAACTCTTTAAACCTGGCATCTATTCTATTCATTTAAATTAGTTTTTTTCGTATCATGCATAACGTAAAAAAGATAACGATATCGAAGTTAACCGCACCGATCATCGTAAACCGTTTCCGAGTAAAAGTTGTTTTTTGATATTATTTTTTAATGCGTGCCTCCTCCACGATCACATCATACCTATAACCACTTCCAAAGTCCTTGTCCTTATATAAAATTCCGTTTGCTGTTACAATATCACCCACTGAAGGAAAGTCCTGGGATGTCACAACAAGGGTATGATTGTCATTATTCGAATTTCCACTCCCGTCCTGAATGCGTATCCAGTTCCTCCCCATGATTCCAGATGAGACCTTAACAACCTTACCTCTGACAACAATGTTTTTCTTATCAAGTTTGGTCCTTTTTTCATAAAGCTCGGCCACAGTGTAAGCATTCGGACCGGAAGCCTTTTCCACCTTTATTTTCTCATTGATAGAGACCTCTGCGTCCTTGCTGCCCATTATTTTGTCCTTTATATTAACTGCCCCATCCTGTGAGATGGGCCCTATAGAAAAAATGATCTTCTCAAATGTCCGGTTAAGGGTCTTGCTCGTGAAATTAGCCATTTCAATACCGGGCTGTAGAGAAATCTCCTGACCAACGCTCACTTTCATCTCCGGCACAACCACCCATGTTTTTTTACCGTCCTTCTCAATATAGACATAAGTGTAGCCACCACTATTCATCATTTCCACGACTTTACCAGAGAGAGAAGATACATCTTGCTGAGCTTTCATATTTGTGTGCTTGTATGGTGATTCTGCTAACTTCCGGGAACCTGCGTAAATGGTGTTCACTGAAACCATAGTTATCAGAGTTAAAATCAAAGTCAACAACATCGAAAATCTTTTCATTTTACAACTCCTTTCTTTTTTTAAAGTAGATTTCAACGAGGTAAAACCTCGTTGACTACCTTTTGCCCCAAAACCTCCCTGCCTGCGGCAGCCAGGTGTGCACTCTGGGGTTTCATTTATTCCTTTTTTGCAACCTCCGGGGAATCCTTGTCCCCGCTTCCAGAGAGATTTATTACAATAATCTTATCTCTGTCAACCGTTGGCGCAAATCTGATCGTATATGCTATTGCATGAGCCGCTTCAAGCGCGGGGATTATGCCTTCTAAACGTGCACATAAATTAAAGGCATCTATTGCTTCGTCATCAGTGACAGAAACATATTCTGCTCTTTTTGTATCCTTCAAATAGCTATGCTCAGGCCCAACTCCCGGATAATCCAAACCTGCTGAAATTGAATGAACTTGAGATGTTTGACCATCGTCATCTTGCAAAACATAACTCAAGCTACCATGAAGGACTCCTTTTTCACCTCTTGAAAGTGATGCAGCATGTTGTCCAACATTAAAACCCAGACCACCTGCCTCTACACCGATTAATTTTACATCAGTATTTTTAATAAAAGGGTAAAAAATCCCTATAGCGTTACTACCACCACCAACACATGCTATTATATAATCCGGCAGCTTCCCTTCTGCTTTTTGTATTTGTTCCTTTGCTTCCTGTCCAATTATGGTCTGGAAATCCCTAACCATCATCGGGTATGGATGCGGACCTACCACAGAACCTATTATATAATGTGTATTCCTTACCGACGACATCCAATCTCTGAGCGCTTCATTAGTTGCGTCTTTAAGTGTTTTAGAACCTGTTTTTACGGGAATCACATTTGCTCCCAGTAATTTCATTCTAAATACATTTAAAGATTGACGCCACATGTCTTCTTCACCCATATATACTTCACACTTCATACCAAACATAGCGGCTGCAGTGGCTGTAGCAACACCGTGTTGCCCTGCGCCTGTCTCAGCAGTAATTCGTTCCTTTCCCATTCTAATGGCGAGTAACACCTGTCCCAAAGTATTATTAATCTTGTGAGCGCCCGTATGATTCAAATCCTCTCTCTTTAGATAGATTTTTGCGCCATTTAATCCCTTTGTTAATCGTTTTGCAAAATACAGAGGAGATGGTCTTCCTACATACTCTCTTAAATAATACTTTAATTCATCATTAAAATGTGAGTCAGTTTTGGCTTTGAGGTATTCCTTCTCCAGTTGTTCTAATGCTGGCATAATGGTTTCTGGAACAAATCTTCCACCGTATATGCCAAAGTGTCCACTTTTGTCTGGAAGGGCTTGCCCGTGTAATACATCCTTTAAATATGTATCATAAATTGTAGTCTTCATTAATATCCCCCAACCTGGACAAGCCAGAACCAAAAAGGTAAATAATTCATTTATTCTGGCTTGTCCAGGTTGTCAAATGAAAACCTACGGTTTTCAAACTTTCCCTTAAAAATAGCTAAATTATAAAGCTGTTTGGT